>JADJXO010000005.1 GCA_016715825.1 Nitrospira sp.
TGATGTTGGATAGCAACGGAGAGAGATGACTCCCCCTTGTGGAACGCCTTCGCTCGCGGCGCAAAAGAGACCCCGATCAACACACCCCTGCTTTGATGCACGTCCACAGCAGGGCCAAGAAGCGCTGATCAATACGTTTGCAGACGGCTTTCTGCAACAGGCGGTGATGGACCGTCTCAAAATAGCTGGCGAGTCACCTCGATCACCCAACGACCCCCGCCGTTCTTTGCCGTCACTTTCCTGCGGCTACAATTTGACCGTTCGTATCGCATGGTGCACACTTCGAGCCGGCCTGGCGAAGCCACAGGACGCCCGATGGAAATCACTCTCCCAGATCGGCTCCATGGCCATCAGCATCGCTCTCTGGACCACTCGATCCCGCAGATTGGGGATCCCAAAGAGCCTCAACGTGCCGTTCGCCTTCGGGGATGTACACGCGCCGTGCAGGGCGGCGTACAGGAGCCCGCTAGAATTCAGCACGGATCGTCGCCAGTTCCTGGTGAAGGTTTCGTCATCATGGTCTTATCGACCCCATCGACGCCCGGCGTTCGCCCACCACTGGATGCAGGCGTGATGCGCGCGGCTTCTGCCAGCCATGTTCGATCGGCAATCAGTCTCAGGGAGTCGATCAAACTTACGTTCAGGGGTTCTCCGTTGACCACGTTGCCAGCTTGCGTTGCATTTCCCTGATTATCAAAGGTCTTCCTCATTGTGGTCAGGTAATCCACCACACATGCCGCTCAAACTGCCCCCTTCGCCATGTGGCCGGCTTTCCCGACCTCGGACTACTACGAGGGCTCCGTCAACGTGTACCGCGTCGGGGGACACACTCCCTTGTCATCGGTTATCGGTACACGCCTTCCCCAGTTCACATGCTGGCCTTCACACACGGGCGAGGTTGCCTATCGCAGTCTTTCTCCTTGCGTTCCGCAAGTCGTCGCGGACGTCATGATCTAGGGCCTGTTAACACTACTGACCCTGTTTATGCGATACTGCGCATATGGAACTTACCGAGGCACAGTATCGTCACATCGAACGATGCTTGCCGACTCAACACGGCAACGTCGCTCAACAATCTACAGGTGCTCAACGCGATCTTGTACGTTGCTGAGCAAGGCTGCAAATGGCGTGGCCTCCCCAAGCAGTTTGGGAACTGGCACACGATCTATACACGCATGAACCGGTGGGCAAAGAGCGGCGTGCCGGATCGGGTCTTTACCCAGTTGCAACAGGCGCAGATCATTCGTGTGAAGATCGAGGCCGTGGCGTTGGACAGTACCATCGTCAAGGTCCATCCAGATGGGACGGGGGCCTTAAAAAAAACGGTCCGCAAGCCCTTGGCCAATCCCGCGGCGGGTGGACCACCAAGATTCATCTGGTTGCCGCAAATGCTCGAACGGCCCTGACATTTACCCTGTCTCCAGGCCAGGCCCACGATGCCCCTGAGGGGCGCAAGCTGCTGCATCGTTTCGGGAAACGGCCGTGCCCGATCTCCTCGCTCATGGATCGAGCGTATGAAGGCGATGAGACACGACAGCTGGCCGTGGAACTCGGATATGTCCCGGTGGTGCCCCCTAAAAACAATCGCCGCAGGCCATGGGACTACGATCGCGCCCTGTATGCACGCCGCAATGAGATCGAGCGGTTGTTCCGCCGGCTCAAAGGATTTCGGCGCCTCTTCTCGCCAGTTTGACAAACTTGATGTCATGTTCATCGCGTTCATCACCTTCGCCTTGATCGTGGATGGCGTACGATAGTATGAACAGGCCCTAGCTACGCGCTCCCCATGACTCCCTGCTGGCCAGCGTACATGTCTCGCCCGCATTCGCCGTTCCCGTCCATACGTATGCGGGCACGGATCCGCGTCCTGCCTGGCGAGCGGTGTAGGCAGGGGTGACATTTCAACCCTCAGATGCGTGTCAATAGGTGCGTGTTCCTCAACCACCCGTGCTCAGCCTAGAGGTGCATCTTGGCGTAACCCCTTCGCCGCACGCCCCGTTTCCTGCGGACTTCGTCACCTTGCCAGTGTCCGGCAAGTCACCGCCGCTTCGGCTCACTCCTTCTCGTAACAGAAAGAGGACATGCTTGTGACTGCTACCATCGAGTCATGCATTCCAGACATGCTCAAGCAACTCAGCCCCAAACAGGCAGGCTTCGTTGGTTGGGCGTACCGTACGTAATATCGGTGACCCACGTCTCATTCGGTCGCCTGGTGGTAAGGTCTGAGCCAGCACGTTTCCCCGACCGGCAGCGCATGCGTCGAATCCGTGGTCGTCGCGAATCGACGCACCTGTGTACAGCGCAGGCCCAGTTTCTTCCGCAGCCGCTTGATGCGGTCGATCCCCGCTGGAAAGCCGTCCGCACGTAGTTCGGCTTGCAGTCGTTCTGGACCATATGTCTGGCGGGTCCGCACATACGCAGCCTGGATCGCCACTTCCAGCCACGGGTTCTCCCGGGCGCGTTTCGAGGGACGGCGGGTACACCAGGGATAGTAGCCGATTCGGGACACGTTAAGTACCCGACACAACAGCGTCAACGGATACTGGAGCCGCAGCGTCCTCATGAGCGCGTACCGGGCAGCTGCGCCTTCGCAACGTGCGCGGTGGTCGGTTCAACCGGTGAGAGTAACACCTGCCTCCAGTATAGCCGCTGGCGTCCGAAATCCCAACGTCTTCCGCGGACGTTGATTCAACCGTAATGCGATCCTGTCCAAATCTGCCTGAGAGTAGCGTGACAGGTCTGTGCCTTTCGGGAAATACTGCCGCAGCAAACGGTTCGTATTTTCGTTGATGCCCCGCTGCCAGGGGCTTTGCAGGTCACAGTAATAGACCTGCATCTTGGTATCGATCGTCAATTGTTTATGCTGCACTAATTCCATCCCACGATCCCAGGTGAGTGAGCGCCGCAAGGCTGAGGGTAGTTGCCGGACCTGCGTGGTCATTGCCGTCACCATGCTCGCTGTATCTTTCCCGGGTACCTTCACCAGCATCGTAAAGCGCGATTGCCGTTCCACCAGAGTGGCGATGCGCGTGTGTTGTGCTCCGGTGATCAGATCCCCTTCCCAATGACCGGGAATCGCCCGATCTTCTACGTGAGCCGGACGGTCGCGGATGGAGACTCCCTCAACGATTTGCCCGCGCGGCTGGCCCGCTGTGCTTGCGGCTTGTGCCCGCCGCATCATGCGCCGGGATCAGAGATGTCCCAGGAGCTCTTTTTTGAGCACGCCTCTGGCCTGAATGAACAGACTGCGGTAGATCGTTTCGTGGGAGACCTGCATGGTGCCCTGCGCTGGAAATTCCCGCTTGAGCCAGCCCGCGATTTGTTCGGGCGACCAATCCAGTGTCAATTTGTTCGCGACGAGTCGCTGGAGCGACGGCTGTGTCGCGAGCCGACAGCGCTTGGGCCGTCGAGCGCGATCCCACGCCCGCGTATCAGCTTCAGACGCCCGATAGCGGTGGGCCCCACCATGCCGATGGATTTCCCGGCTGATGGTCGACGGCGCTTGCCTGAGCATCGCTGCAATCTGTCGGATCGAGTCCCCCAGTGCTAGGCCCCGAAATTTCTTCTCGTTCTGCTAAGGTCAGGGGCCCATCGGGGGTCGCCGCCGAATAGAAGGAATGCATCCCCCGTTCGAGGATATCACCCCATGAATTGATCCCGCGTGTTTGCCGAGGGCCCGACTGATCTCGCTTAACGACTGCCCCTGTTTCCACCGTTGCCATAGGTCCGCTTTCTGGGCCGCAGACAAGCCCGGGCGTCCCATCTGTCCCATCGCAATCACCCTCCCATTCCACTGTACCCCAGAGGGTGTTGCATTGATCACTTGAACCTAGCGTGGCTTTTTTTAGGATGTCCCGCTCCATGCGTGCTTCAGCGAGATCGCGCTTGAGCCGAGATACCTCGGCCTCCAGCTCCGTCACGGGCCGTCGGCTCTCTCCCAGCGTCGCGAGTTGGCCTCGCCAGGCTTGCCCCACCCAGTTCTTGAGCGTTTTGCCCGACATGGTCAGGCGCCTTGCGGCCTCCGGAATTGTCAACTTCTGCTCCAAGACCAGCTGCACGGCTTGCTCTCGGAACTCCTTCGTATACTGCTGTCGCGGTAACCGTTCCATCCGACACCTCCAGACCTCAGATCATAGGTTGAAGGCGTCCACTTTTTCGAACCTAGCTCAGTTTCTCAGCGAAATGAACCGCCAGACCAAAGCGTATCGGCATCGGCCACTGAGTGAGGAGGCGCGGGCTCGGAACCGCACGAAATCAAAAGTGCGGGCGAACGTCGAACATGCCTTCTTGGTCATCAAGCGGATCTTCGGGTGGGCCACAGTCCGGTACCGCAGGCTGGCAAAGAATGCGCACTGGCTGTATATCAGCTGCGGGTTAGCGAATCTCTATGTCGCGCGGAGGCGGCTCATGGCAGGGGCGTAGGGAACATGGGGCCAGAGGCCAGCCAGAGGTCATCAGACGGTGGCCTCCCCCATGAACAGGCCTGCGGATTATCGGACGCCCACCGAATTTGACCTGAAAGTTACTCGAGAAAAAGATTTCTGAATGGAACCGTGAATTAATCAGACCGTCCTTAATGTTATACGCCCCCTACGGACCTCTCCATTGTAGATTGAAGGAGTCCACTTTTGCGAGCCTACCACAGTTTCGCTATCACGCCGTGAGAGAAATTATGCACCGGTAACTTGAAACCACGAAACGTTCTTTCATCTTCTAGGCTTTTCCTTTGAGCGTTTCTTGATCCGTAGTATAAGAAATTGATGTCTGTGAGGGGCGATCGGGCCATGCTGCCTGGTACGCATCCTAAGGAGATCAGATCGTGGCTTGCTGTCGACGGGCATGTCTACATGCGCTCGCACTCGTCATCCTCTTGCTAACAGGGTGTTCTCTGTTTGTGTCTTCAGAAGCCAAGCGAGGGGATCACTATTTGGCGGGGGAGCAATGGGAAGCGGCCAGTCTTGCGTACAAGCAGGCGTTAAAAGAAGATCCATTTAATCCCACTCTTCAGAGTAAATATGCGTTGGCTCGTGGACGTACAGCTGCAATGCATGCTGAACGTGGCCGTGCTTTCATCAGAGATGGCCAAGATGATCTCGCGCTTGAAGAATTCAAGCGCGCACTCACCATCGAACCTTCCAGTGTCGAGTACCAATCCAGCTTTCAGGAAGCCACTCGCTTGAAGGAGTCACGATCTCATTTTCGTGAGGCAGAACGTCTGGCACAACTGGGGAGAATGGAGGAGGCATTAGGTAGCTACGCGCGGGCCGTGGAACTTGATCCGACATACGAAGCGCCACTAAATGGCATCGCTCGGCTCACCGAAGAGCAACAAGCGCTTAGCAGAGCGGAGGGGATGAAGGAGCCCGTGACCCTGAAATTCAAGAGTGCTGGTATCAAGGAAATCCTGGAGGCTGTGGCAAAAGCGAGTGGCCTGACCCTCGTGTTTGACAAAGACGTCAGAAATGATCCCATATCAATTTCTATTCAGGACACGCCATTTGAAGAAGCCTTTCGGTTGATTCTCACAAGCAACAGCCTGTTCGCGCGTCACATATCTCCGACCGTTTTAGTCGTGAGCCCGGATACCAAGCAAAAACAGGAGCAATACCAAGACTTGATGATCCGGACCTTCTATCTCTCAACGGCGAAGGCTAAAGATATGGTGCTCTTACTCAAGAGCATGTTGGATTCAAAACGAATGCATGCCAATGAGCAACTGAATGCGATTGTTATTCGTGATCAGCCGGAAAAGTTAGAGCTTGCAGAAAAGATCATTCTGGCCAATGACCGACAGGAATCAGAGGTTCTCTTCGATCTCGAAGTACTGGAGGTCAATCGTACGAAGAGTCAGACGTATGGGCTGAATTATCCGAAGCAAGCTGGAGCTGGATTGATTGCCTCTGGATTCACGGGAACGCTGGCCGCAGAGGCCGTCCAGATGACCTACCGGCAACTTACCAATCTAGGGCAAGACAGTTACCTGTTCAAGCTGCCGACAACCGTGCTGTTGGATTTTTTTAAGCAGCAATCCGATGCCAAGACACTGGCTTCGCCAAAAATTCGTGTCATCAATAACAAGAAAGCGGAGATCAATATCGGGGACAAACAACCGATCCTTCTGTCCACAACCAATGTATTGCCTGGGCAAGCCACCACCGGAGCTGTTCCGACCACATCGACCGTCACGTCAATCGAGTTTCGAGATACGGGTGTGAAACTGACGGTCGAGCCTTCTGTCCGATTGGGCAATGAGTTATCCCTGAAGATAAAGGTGGAGGTTATTCGGGTTGGTGATCAAGTCACCCTGCAGGCTTCTCCGCTCATCCAGCAATTCAAGTTTGGTAATCGCTCTGCTGAAACGACCCTGAGCATGCGAGATGGTGAAACAGTTGTCCTTGGGGGCCTTCTCCAAGAGGAAGATCGCCGAACACGTGTCACCATGCCATGGATTGGGGATTTGCCGCTCATTGGAAAGTTGTTGAGTTCGTTCAAAACCGAGCGCGTGACGACGGAAGTTATCTTGACTATTACCCCCCGTATTGCCCAGCCGCCACTCCCTCCGGGCTCTACGAATCAGGCGTTTTGGTCTGGGACAGAATTCAACTATTCGACAAGTCCAGTGTTCTCCGGATCGACAAGACGGATATCAACATCGTTGCGTGGTGAGCACGGAAGGCCAGGAAGTCAACTCGGGATGACGTCCAAAGGTACAACGCAGGTGAAGCCGGTCCAGGCATTGACCGAACGAGCGACGCCAGGTCCTGTTTTGGAGGTGCAGCCTGATGACGCGGTTGTCCAAACCGGTAGGGAGGTGAGGATGGTCATTGTAGATGCTCGAATCCGAGCATCTGGTGCGGACACCTTTAGATTGGAATACGACCCTGAGATTCTGGAATTCAAGGAGCTTGGCGAGGCGAAGCTCCTCCCACATGGTGAGACGCCAGATGGAAACCGAGTCGGAACTCTCATGTTTCAACAGGATCATCCGGATCAGCAATCGCCTCGGGCCATGAACCTCACCTTTGTGGGAAGGGCACCAGGGGTATCGACTATTCGCGTGGAGTTGAGTAGCTCCGATGTCGTTGCTGAGGCTGAAGCATCCTCTAGGGTCACCGGGTCGGGCGTCGTGAGAGTTCGGTGAAGGAGGGTGGGCTAACATTAGTCGAAGTCCTTGTTACCATGACAATTGTCGTTCTGTTGGCCTCGATAGCCATGCCGCTCAGTAAGGTATCGACCAAACGAACGCATGAAATTCAGCTGCGCCAACAACTTCGAATCGTTCGCGGTGCTATTGATCTGTTCAAGATGGAGTGGAATCGTGACGGGAATGTCCTGCTGGGACCTGTGTGTCTGAAGAATAAGTTGGTCTGCAAGGAAGTCTCCGGCCCCTACGGATATCCAAAGTCACTGAATATGTTATTGGGGGTGAAGCTCACCGGAGAAGAGGCAACTGTTCGAGGCACGACGGTTAGGCGTTATTTACGGGTCATGCCGGTAGATCCTCTGACGGGAAAATCTGATTGGCTGTTGCGTTGTTACAAAGACCATCCAAAGCCGACGAGCTGGTGTGGCGAGGATGTCTACGATGTAATGACACAGAGCGAAGCCACTGCGTTGGATGGCAGCAAGTATCAGGATTGGTAGAGGCATGGAATGGAAGATGAAAGAGGATTCACACTCGTCGAGCTGATGATCGTGGTATCCATTGTTGGGATTTTAGCCACGATCGCCGCTCCATCGTATCAATCATCCCTGATTAGAGCGAAGGAAACGGTCTTGAGACAGGATCTTTTTACTCTTCGCGAGTTGCTCGATCATCACCGTGCCGACCAGGGCAAGTATCCCCCATCCTTAGAAGGCTTGGTGTCCGCGGGATATCTTAGGGCTATCCCGAAAGACCCATTTACGAATTCGTCGACTTCCTGGCAAGAAATTACCGAGCCGACAGAGGGCGGCATCTTTGATGTGTATTCGGGATCCGACTTGGTGGGGACAAATGACACTCCCTATAACAAATGGTGATCGTGTCGTGAGGGTACGTTGGCAGGAACTGTGTCCACTGCGCATGGTTTCAAAATGGACGCAGCGGAGCATGATGAGCGGAGTTGTTCTGATGGGGATGGTGGCATGTAGTCCACTTGAACCTCTCTTGGATCCTGAGAGGTCGGATCTCCAACTCACTGTCGATACCCTCAACAGTTCATTACGAAACGCCCAACGAACGATTACCGAACTCCAGACAGAAGTTGATCGGCGGCGCCAATCATACGCGGATCTACAGATTCTCCGAGCTCAACTCGAGGGGACTGGTCGGGAAGTGGAACGTCGGCTGGCCGAAGCTCGCCGCGTGGTTGATCTCCAACGGGAAGAGTTGGCCAGAGCGCGCTCTGAGCGAGAGCGGATGGGGCGAACGACAACCGCATTACAGAGTCAGCTGCGGCACCTCCGCAAACAGTTGTCACACCCCGGAAAACAGACGCAGGGAGCAGTGTCGCCGGCCTCGGTCACTGCGCAGCAGGATGAGCGAGTGGATGCGACTAAAGAGGGTTTTGCCCAAGAGGCTCAGCGGGACGAGGTTCAGGAATCGCTGGACAGGATCTCTTCGGCCAGAGCAGCCTCGGTTTTTACGCATTCTCCAACTGCCTCACGTCATGTGAGTGTGGCGATTAGGCCTGGAGATACGCTTTGGAGCCTCGCGAGGCGACATCAGACAACAGTGGCATACCTCATGGTCATCAATGAGCTTATCGATGATCGCATTCACGTGGGTCAACTCCTCAGTGTGCCGATGCGATCTGCCGATGCCTTCGAAGATGAAGGGATGTAGGAGAACACGATGAGTCGTTCGCATGTTCGAAAGGCTTAGGGTATGGCAGTATTTGCGTACCGAGTAGCGCGTCCCGATGGCTCCATGTTGAACGGCCATGTTGAAGGAGAAGAGGAGGCGCTCGTTCGTGCCAGGCTGGAAGCGCAGGGGCTCTTGGTGTTTCATCTGCATCGGCGTGGAATATCCACAGTCCAAGTGGCGAAGCCTTGGTTTCGTGGACGGCTTCCGGTTGGACAGTTCTTGATCTTCAACCAAGAGCTCTTGGCGCTCATCAGATCGGGATTGCCGATCTTACGAGTCTGGGACTTGCTCATCGAACGAGCTGGACATCCTGGATTTCAACAGACCCTCCGCGAGGTGAAGGGGGATATTCGAGGTGGTGCCTCCGCCTCGGATGCGCTAGGAAAACACGCCGCATATTTTTCAGATCTCTATGTTGCGACCATACGAGCAGGAGAACAATCCGGCAACCTTCCGGATGTGCTCCAACGGTACGTGACGTATCTGAAACTGATGGTCGCCCTTCGTCAAAAGGTGACCAAGGCTATCTCCTATCCGATTGTTCTTGTCCTCATTGGCATCGCAGTGATTGGTTTTCTGTTGACCTATGTGATGCCGACCTTTGTATCAGTGTACGGAGAATCGGCGAGGACCTTACCATGGGCAACCCAATTACTACTCAAGGCCGTGACCCATGCTGAGGCATGGGCTATTCCGGCAGTGGCTGCCGTAGGCGCCGTCTTGGTGGGCATACGAGCGTACTACAGGACGTCGGTCGGGCGTGTGTCGATCGATCGCCTTTTTCTGAAACTTCCCCTGGTGGGTCAAATTATCGTCCAACACAATACCATCCAACTTGCGAGAACGTTGGGAACGATTCTCGGCGGTGGTACTCCGCTTGTGGATGCGCTGCACAGCGCGAGAACGGCGGTTTCAAACCAGTTTGTTTCGCAACAGCTGGCGCCGGCTGTCGATGAGATTCGTGAAGGTGCGACCCTCGCGAAGGCGTTGGACCGACCGAAGGTCCTTCCTCGACTTGCGATCGAGATGCTCGCGGTGGGGGAGGAGACTGGTTCTCTGGATGCGATGCTGAGAGATATCGCAGAGTTCTATGAGGGGGACCTTGATACTAGGCTTGCTACGCTCACCACATGGATTGAACCGGCACTCCTACTCATCATGGGAGTAATGGTCGGTGGGATCGTCATTGTGATGTATTTACCGGTCTTTCAGATGGCTGGAGCGGTTGGGGGTTAGAGATGCGTGCGTCAGACGGTGAACCCCAAGGGCCGATAGTGAGGGAGGTTTCTCATGCCGGGTAGCCTTGTGCGTCCTTCCCTGGCAGACGTGGTGGTAAGGCAGGGCCTGCTCGATAAGCACACTGTTGACGAGGTCCTCCATCGATTGAACCAAGTGCCTGCCACATTGGGGCCAACGCTAGTAGCTGAAGGGCTTCTCTCAGAAGACCAGTTGGCCCAGGCCTTGGCCACACGATACGATCTTCCGTACGACGCACTCGTCGATTTTCGTGTCGATCCTCGATATTTCGAGACCATGTCCGTCAAACTCATGCAGCGCGTTCCCTTTGTGCCTATCGCTGAGCATTCAGGCATGGTGACGATCGCCATTGCAGATCCTCAAAATCTGTTAGCGCTTGATGAGTTGGAACTCCTGATTCAGAAGCCGCTGGATCGAGTTGTCAGCTCCAAGAGCGCCATTCTGGCCGCACTGGAACGGAGTGAAGGATCGAGTCACGCGCTGCGTGAGCTCGAAGCGGAATATCGATCAGTTCTCGTGAAAGAAGATGATCGAGGAGAAGAAATCTCTGCGCTTGATCAGGCCAGCGAAGATCAAAGTCCTGCCGTCAAATTACTGGACTCGATCTTGCTCAGTGCGATGCAACGTCGCGCCAGCGATATTCACATTGAGGCGGCCGACCGTTCAACGAAAGTGAAGCTTCGTGTCGACGGTATCCTGATTCCAGCCATGGAACCGCTGGATATTCGATTGCACGCTCCCTTGGTCTCACGCCTGAAGGTTATGTCGGAGCTTGACATTGCTGAGCGTCGAGTACCTCAAGACGGAAGTTTTCGTATGAGACTGGATCGGAAGACAGTGGATTTCCGCGTGTCGATCCTGCCAAGCGTGTTTGGTGAGTCGGTCGTCATCAGAATACTTGATCGAGACTCCATCGCGACCGGAGTATCAGCCTTGAAGCTGGAACGGCTCGGTTTTAATTCGGAAGATCTGAAGCGGTTTCGTCGAGCCATCACTCGACCATACGGCATGGTATTGGTGACCGGGCCGACCGGAAGCGGAAAGACAACGACCTTGTATGCGGCCATCTCTGAAATGAACACGCTCGAAGACAAACTCATCACAATCGAAGATCCGGTTGAATACCAATTTCCAGGTGTGGTGCAGATTCCTGTCAATGAAAAAAAGGGGCTGACGTTTGCACGAGGCCTGCGGTCCATCCTTCGCCATGACCCGGACAAGATCATGGTCGGCGAAATTCGAGATCCTGAGACCGCCCAGATCGCCATTCAATCAGCTTTGACAGGCCATCTCGTTTTGACGACCGTTCATGCGAACAATGTGTTTGATGTCATTGGGCGATTCGCGTCGATGGGGATCGATACCTATAATTTCTTGGCCGCGCTCAACTGCGTGTTGGCGCAGAGGTTGGTCCGAATCTTATGTCCGTCCTGTCGGACAGCCGTAGAAGCGCAACAAGTCCTCATTGAAGAATCTGGATTGGATTACGAGCAGTACAAAGATACGCCGTTCTATGAGGGGAAGGGATGCCCACAATGCCACGGCACCGGATATCGAGGCAGAAAATGCATCACGGAATTTCTCGATTTGACGGATGAGATCAAGGAAATGATTCATGCGGAACGGCCGTTGTCGGAGATTCGGTATCGAGCGGTGACGGACGGGATGATTACGCTTCGGCAATCGGCACTCAAGAAGATGTTGAATGGGGAGACATCGCTTCGCGAGGTCAATCGTGTAACCTTCAGTGAAGAGGGATGACATGATGTGGGACTGGTGGAGCAGTAAGCCCCAGTATTGTCTGAAATTCGGAACCGACTCACTCGCGTGGGCCGAGAGTGAACGAGGCTGGCGTGGACAGCGTCGGCGCAGGTGTTCCATGTCCGTGCTTCCGAACGACCTGATCAGCCCCTCCCCGATGAACCTCAATTTGTCTAACCTTTCGGCGCTAGCCGACCGCATCCAGAATCTAACGAATTCCGAAGGAACTTACCGAGGAGCGGGCTGGGCTACTCGTTTGGTTGTTCCTCGACGAATCACTGCCCTCCTTCCAGATTCTGCAGCGAGAGCGGCGGTGCTTCACTTTGAGCAGCTTCCCACTCAGCGCGAGGAGCGAGAACACCTCATTCGGTGGCGATTGTCGCAGGAGCAGCTATTCCCGCTCAACGCGGCCAAGATAGTGTTCCAAGTCTTTCGCGATCAAGAAATGGGCCCATCCGGAGGCTACACGGTTTTGACGGCATCGATCCAGGAATCGGTGCTCCAACAGTATGAATCGCTCTGTGAATCTGTTGGATTGATCCCGTACGATATCGGGATGACAAGCCTCAGGTTGTTCAATCTTTGGAGGCGTGTGTCAGACAGGTCGAAGTGGTTTCAGCGTACCATTCTGTGGATCAATTTGTCCGATCGAGCGCTGACTATAATTGTGTGCCGACGAGGGGGCCCGCTATTTTACCGATGCAAACTCTTGGGGGAGGACGTATCCGATGTCCTGAATAAGCCCGAATTGCTACAGAGGGTGCTAGAGGAGTGCAGTGTGTCGCTGGAAGTCTGTCATCAGCGGCATCCTTCTCTGACCGTCGATCAAGCCGTGATCTGTGCAGCAGGGGAGGTTTCACCCTTTCAGGAACAGATTGAGGGCGAACTTCAACTCTCGGTCGAGCAACTGCATTGGAAGTCGATCGAGAGGCTCGGCTGGGTGGCAAAAGAAAACCATCGTGGGATGACATCGTTGGCGGCGTTGGCAGGATTGCCCTAATGGCGAGGGATGCGTATTGGAATGAGCACATTTCTTAAATCATTGAAGTTCAACTGGCTGAAAGGCGGTGGTGACGAACAGTTTCAGGTCAATCTATGCAGCCGATACCGCTCCGCTGTGGCTCCCCTGCGTCTTCTGTTGATAGGGAGCTGTGTCCTTCTTGTGTCTGACATGCTCTGGAATCTCGCGCAAGCCGTGGCGACCTATCAAGAGTGTCGAATGATTGAAGATCAATTGCAGCGAGTCCGGCAGCAGGACCTTGACTTTATTGCGGAGGCGACGCATGAACGAGTCGATTTATCGGATCAGGCAGTAAGTCGTCTGTCTTTCGAGATCGAATTGGCCAACCAACTTCTTCAAAAGAGAACATTTTCGTGGACAAAGTTTCTGACAGAATTAGAGCAGACCGTCCCTTCACGTCTGGCACTGAACAGTGTGCGTCTTGATCAAGCGGGGACCATGGTTCGAGTAACCGGGGCCGCGATGACGTTGGAGGACGTCACGGCATTCACCGTAGGGCTTCAGGATCATGCGATGTTTAAAGATCCAATACTCGCGCAACACCGTGCCGGCCAAAATGGGTTGGTGGAATTTGATGTCACCGTACAGTATCGCCAGGATGGAGTGTAAGGGATGAAAGAGCGCCTGATTGTCGTGCTGCGGCATCCTTTCGCACCATTGCTTCCTTGGACGAGCGTCGTCGTGAGCCTTCTGATCATGGTGTTCGTGGTACGAGATGTCGGGTTAGCCGGTCTTCTGTCGGCACGAGATCGCTTAGAGAAGGATTGGGTCGCAACACGGCAGTTGCTGCTACAGCACCGAGAGGCTAGAAAAGCACAAAAAGACCTGACGGAAGTGTGGGCCTTGTTGCCAGACGAACAGGATTTTGCTCCCTTGGCTCTGGGGATTTCTGAAGAAGCGAAGCGTAATCGAGTGACCATGCCGACCTTATCATATCGGACAGAACCGACGGTCGTTGCCAATACGAGTAAAGGGTTGCTTCAGGGACCAATGAGCGGACGCTATGAGGATCTCCGACGGTTCATCCATAACCTGGAGACCGCGGATGAGTTGTTGTTCATAGAAGATTTGGAACTCAGTCGATCTGGAAACGCACAAGATGATGTCTTGACCTTCAATATCACGATTGCGACGTATCTTCGTGCCGATTCGGAGAAGCCTATCTTGCCGGACGTAGGGCGATAGCCATGAAGCCTAGAAAGAGAGTGCTTGTGGCATCCGCATTGATTCTTCTCTGGGTAGGATTGGCAGCGTGGCAATGGCATTTCATGGAAGAACCGCTGCATGTGCCGCTCACGAATATCACGGGTCTTCCTGGTTCAGGAGAACAGGTCACGGCTGCCGGAACCAGCAGGCGTGTACAGTTGGAGCTTCTTGCTTCGGCGAGCGTTCATCGTGAGGCAACGTTCACGGCACCTCGGAATATGTTTGTGATACCTCGTCCTGATGGCGTGCTTCCTCTCAGCGAAGACAGGGTGTCGGAGGAACGGCAAGATTCGGTGTCGGAGGAGACCGTTGCTGAACAGGTAGAGGCAGAGGAACCGACACAGTACAAATATCTTGGATTCTTACACGTAGGTGAGGGGCAGCAGAAACGCAAAGATATGGCTGTGCTGAGTAAAGATGATGAGGTGATGATGCTCAGGGTAGGGGACCGCGTTGACGATCATTTGATTCTCCGATCAATCACGGCCGAGAGCGTGACCGTGCGAGATACCGAATCCCGGACGGAAAAGACTGTGCAGTTGTCGGATGACCCCGTGGGGCAGGAGTGAGAGGTGATGCAGGGGATCTTGTCCTCTCTGAGACGGCGAGAAGCCGGTTTCTCCTACCTTATGGTCATGCTCGCCATCACCGTCATAGGTCTGACCATGACGATGACGGCTCGACAGTGGAAGGTCATTGTTCAGCGGGAGTTGGAAGCTGAGTTATTGGCCAAGGGGATTGAAATCCAAACGGCGTTGGCGCTGTTCTCGGCTCATAAAAAATCAGGGAGAGTCATGCCGGGCGAGGTGTATCCTCAAACGCTTGCCGAATTGACGAGGCCACCTAAACCGTTTCTCAGGAAGGTCTATATTGATCCGGTAGGGCGGGGTGAGTGGCAACTCATTCGTGCCCCGACCGGAGGTATCATGGGAGTGCGGAGTAAAAGCCGGGAGAGGCCGATCAAGCAGAGCAACTTTCCACCCGCCGTTCGTCACTTCCAGGGAACACCTACCTACTTTGATTGGGCGTTCCAATATCCCAACCCATCCATGGCAGCGGGAACTGTTCCAAGCGTGACGTCGGTGCCAGGACAACCAGGCATAGCGACTCCACCGATGGGCCAAGGAGAGGGAGTGGCTTCCGATTCTGTCCCTGTGGAGGAATCGGTGGATGGGCAAGAGGAAGGTATGCATTCCATCGACTCGCCTCCAATGCCGGACATCGATGTGCCGCCAGAGACTGCGCCGTAGGCTGGTGGCCGTCTTCCACCGGGCAAGCGATCACCTGTCCAGCAGTGCTCGTGGGGCCCTTGACCCGTCTCTTACCTGCACGGTATTGTCAACATCGTTCCCAAGCAAACACATCCTTGAGGAGAGGCGTGGAATCGCTAGAGGGTACCATTCTGGATCAGAAGAGCGACGCATCTCAGGCGCTTCCCATACCGGAGTATGTGCTGGAGCTAGTTTCCAAGGCCCAACGGGCAACGAGGCGGTTGGCGTCACTCTCCACATCGACCAAGAATCATGCGTTGCTCGCGATGGCGGAGGCACTGGAAGCGAAGTCCGGCGAATTGCTCAGCGCCAATGAACGGGACCTCGCTGCGTTCGGCACGGCGCCTGAGAAAAAAGCCATGGCAGACCGGTTACGGCTGACCGAGAAACGGATTGGAGAGATGGCGGCCGGCATTCGCGAAGTGGAGAAGCTGCCCGATCCTGTGGGGATAATGGGAACCATGTGGACGAGGCCCAATGGGATGCAAGTTGGGCGTGTCCGGGTGCCCATCGGCGTGATCGGGATTATTTATGAGTCCCGTCCGAACGTGACGGCTGATTCGGCAGCGCTCTGTTTGAAATCCGGCAACGTCTGTGTCTTGCGTGGAGGGAGCGAGGCGATTCACTCGAATACCATGATTGCCAGGATTCTCTCTGAGGCGTCAGAGAAAGCGGGTGTTCCCTCCGGTGCCATCACCTTCATCGAGCGCGCCGATCGAGAGCTGGTCCCTGTGCTGCTGAAGCAGGACCGTTTCATCGACCTAATCATTCCGCGAGGCGGAGAGTCGTTGATGAAACTCATCGCGGAACATTCAACGATTCCAGTGGTCAAGCACGACGCGGGCGTGTGCCATGTCTATGTCGATGCCGAAGCCGATCCGGCGATGGCTGAAGCGATCTGCGTCAATGCCAAAGTGCAGCGGCCTTCCACCTGCAACGCGATGGAAACCTTGTTGGTTCACCAGTCGATGGCGAGAACGCTGTTACCAAAACTTGCGGTACGTCTCAAGGCTGGAAACGTCGAACTGCGCGGTTGCCCCAAAACCTGCCAGTTGATCGCCGACGCCAAGCCGGCGAGCGAACAGGATTACGGGAGAGAGTTTCTCGATCTCATCCTTGCCGTGAAGATTGTGAAGAACATGGATGAAGCGATGGAGCACATCGCACAGTATGGATCGCGGCATACAGAGGCGATTGTGACGACGGACTATGGACGCGCGATGCGATTTCTTAAAGAAATCGATGCCGGTGCCGTGCTGGTGAACGCCTCCACTCGACTGAACGATGGCTATCAGTTCGGTCTTGGAGCCGAGATCGGTATCAGTACTTCGCGGATTCATGCCAGAGGCCCCATGGGATTGGAAGAGCTCACATGCTCAAAATTCATTGTTTTGGGAAACGGTCAACTGCGCGATTAAATGCCCTCGGATGCTCTCGCAATTGCTCTGAACACGCCTGGCCACCTTCGGTTTCACTCGACGCGCACACTCGCTGAACATTTCGACCGGAACGGCGGTCGTGTCGACACGCTTCCCACCGGGCACCTCGTCTTTTATCGGCCTGACGGACGACGATTCCTCGCGACCGATCCTGCGGGTCATCCGTTGCAGGAGTGCGAATGGGAAGTGAATAGAACCAGCGGAGTTTCGCTGACGCGTGCACGAGTTCGACTGGATTGGGGCCGGTGGGTTGGTATCAAACCAAGCGGATTGGTGCATGAGACGAGGGTGAATCTTGCGGCGAAGCCCAATTGGCAGTGGATCGCTCCCGATGATCTTCGCGCCATGGCAGCGGGGGCGCTCCGAGTCCCCCTCGAAGACGTGCGGTGGTTCTATCGGGATGAAGACTTCAGCATCGATTCTCACGGAGGGGCGACGATTCGGCAGCGTAAAGACGCGCTGTATGTGCTTGATGACGGCGGATTCGAACACGCGCGGTTCATGTCGTGCATGGGGGCGATGCATTGGGACCAGATTGATTTTCTTCCGGTGGTCGAGTTATTCAAGTCGCTCTTGCCAGGGACTGGTTCAGCAGTATTCGAACTCATACGAGGACTCTACGACGACCAGAACAAGGATCGGGCGGTTCCAAGATCCTTACACTATCGAGGAATTCCCACCTATCCATCCGAGGCGGCCTTTCGTCTGTTCAGCAGTTTTTTTGATCCCAAGCCGTCGACAGGCGGTGACCCCTTCACAGAGTTTATGAATCCCTCGAAATCCTGCGCCATGGCGTGGGTGCCGGCTCAGCTCTACCCCATGCGGTATATTGATGATAAGCAGAGGGTCTGCCTGACGGTCAAGGACGGGGTGGTTCAAAAAGTCACGCTCCAGGACGACCCTACGGGCTTGTCATACATGAGTGCAAGAGCGCGTCAGGTGTGTCCACTCGATCGCTGCGTCCATGTCCAGGGAGCACAGTTGATCTTGAAGGACCGTGAGAGGGAAACGAGAGTCTCGTTGGCGACGGGACTTCAGGTCGTACCGATGGCTTCTGTCGGCCAGCAACTCAGCCCTGTGGATTGGCGAACCGTCTTCGTGCAGGGGGTTCCTGAGATTGATCCTATCGAGGCGTTTGGTGCAGTACCGCTGTATCCGGAAGATGACAGCGAGATCAGCGAGTTGGCTGCCCAGCCGTTGGTTGCGGATTATCTGGACGATCTGGGAGAGCAGGATCGAGAAATTGGTCGGTTGCGATCACAGGCTGAGCGCGTCTTCATCGACAATGGGGATGCCGCGATTGCAACCTGCATCCTCTTCGATCGGCCCCGTGACTATACGGTTGCTATCCGACACGTGGCCTACGCACAACGTCAGGCTCAGCAGATCTGGATGCAGTGTGCCGCGGTGAAGAGGTGGGATTGGTTGCATCGAATTCGAATGAAGATGGCGGATACCGCTGAAGAAGCGAGCGTAGTTCGAGACGTATTTGATCTGGCCTATTGCTGGCTCCCGTACGATTTGTTTGGTTCCCCCGCCCATATATTGCCCATAATCGCCCGATGGAGGCACAAGATACGACCACGTGGTCATGCCTTTGTCGTCGGACCTGCCGATTTACGTCGGTTGTTGAGCGGAGAAGGGTGGGAGCTTTGCTGGGATCAACCGGTCGCGTCGCTTCCAACCTTTCTCATGCACAAGACGATTCTCCCGAAGGCCAGAGTGAAATCAGGCCTCACGTTGTTTTATGCCAGGCGCGTCTTGTCATGACCGTCAAGGTGGTGAACCAATTTAAGACTGCCTTTCTTCAGCAATTTCTGTAGAATCCGAGTTCTAGTGCAGGTATCAAAACCCATGCAAGCCAGAGCGTTTCCAACTAATTGGGGAGGACAATCATGCCGAGCGTACTGGATAAGGTGATCGAGAGAGAATTGCGAAAGGAGCTCAGGGATGCTCTGGTCAGGTTTGAACAGCAACTGCGACAGGGCGGTGTCTCTGACGAAAACGTCAAGAACCGCATGCGGGGTGCCAAACAGTTTGTGGCGTTTCTGTATGGGCGCTATCTTGGATAACCTCGCGCTCTCTCCATGCTCGGTCACATCAGCCACGGTTCGGTTGATAGCTAACCGGTAAGGGCTACTGCGTATAATCGTCAATTCATTTGGTCATCCGTCATCCATATCCTAAGATGGCGGCATGTCAGCGCAGGCCGCTCAGGGTCCTCCTGAGTCCGATTCCGTCACGGAAGAGACTCCACCAGATCTCACAGACACGGGACTGATCTGCCTCCTGATTCTCGCCCGGTTTCATGATCTTCCTGCCAATGGTTCGCAGCTCCAGCACCTGTTTGCGCAGTCGGGACAAGCGCTCTCCGAGACCGATCTCCTTCGTGCCGCCAAGCATGTTGGGCTCAAGGCCGGTGTCGTCCAAACTAAGTGGGATAAGCTGGTTGGGATGCCTTTGCCGGCGATGGCGAAGTTGGTGGATGGGCGGTATCTCGTGGTGGCAAAAGTTCAGGGTGAAAAGGTGTTGGTCCAGCATGGCGATGAGACCCGTCCGCTCGTGCTGTCACGTGAGCGGTTCGAAATGATCTGGACCGGGGATCTGCTGCTCTTCACCAAACGGGTTCATGTTCGGCTACAAGACCTCAAGTTTGATTTCACGTGGTTTATTCCGGCCCTCGTCAAGTACCGAAAGTTTTTCGGCGAAGTCTTGATGGCCTCCTTCTTTCTCCAGCTCTTCGCGCTCTTGACCCCGTTGTTTACGCAAGTGGTCATCGATAAGGTATTAGTCCACAAAGGGTTTACGACGCTGCATGTCGTGGCCATCGGCATGATTGTGCTCGCAGTCTTCGAGGCGATGCTTGGGGGGCTTCGGACCTACCTGCTGTCTCATACGACCAATCGCATCGATGTCACCCTCGGGGCCCAGCTCTTTCGCCATATCTTGACGCTCCCGCTGTCCTATTTTGAAGCCAGGCGAGTCGGCGACACGGTCGCACGGGTGCGTGAACTGGAGCAGATTCGTCAGTTCTTAACCAGCCATTCAGTCACCGTGCTGTTGGACGTTGTCTTTACCGCCGTCTTCTTGACGGTGATGTGGTTCTACAGCTCTACGCTCACGCTCATTGTGCTGGCGTCATTGCCGATCTATGCGCTGTTATCCGTGGCCATCACGCCGGCAATCCGGACTCGGTTGCATGACAAATTCAATCGAGGCGCGGAGAACCAAGCGTTCTTGGTCGAGGCCGTCAGCGGGGTTCAGACCGTCAAGGCTCTGGCGGTGGAGCCGCCGTTGTTGCGGAAATGGGAGGAACAGCTGGCCGGGTATGTGCGGGCGAGCTTTCGGGCAACCAGCCTGATCACGATTGCCGGACATGCAGCCACCTGTGTTCAAAAGGTCACCACGGTGGCTGTCTTGTGGGTGGGGGCGTATCGGGTGATCGAAGGCGATCTCAGCGTTGGGCAGTTGATCGCGTTCAATATGTTGTCTGCACAGGTGACCGGGCCGCTTCTCCGTTTGGTGAACCTCTGGCAAGAATTTCAACAGGTCGGGATTTCGGTCCAACGACTGGGTGATGTGCTCAATACACAACCGGAGCCTTCGTATCATCCTAATCGGACAACCCTTCCACACGTGAACGGAGAGGTCCGTTTTGAGGACGTCGTCTTTCGCTATCGACCAGATGGCTTGGAGATCCTCAGAAAGGTGTCGTTCGCGGTGGAACCAGGCCAGATCGTCGGTATCGTCGGACGGTCGGGGTCGGGTAAGAGCACAGTCGCGAAACTGATGCAGCGTTTGTATGTGCCTGAGCGAGGGCGGATTGTGATCGATGGAGTGGATTTGATGCAGGTTGATCCGGCTTGGCTGCGCCGACAAGTCGGAGTCGTGCTGCAAGAAAACTTTCTGTTCAACGCCTCCGTGCGTGACAACATTGCCTTGACCGATCCTGGGTTGGCGATGGAGCAGGTGATGCAAGCGGCACAACTCGCCGGAGCCCACGAGTTCATCCTGGAATTGGCCGATGGGTACGATACTGTGATCGGAGAACATGGATGCACCTTGTCGGGTGGCCAGCGCCAGCGGATCGCCATTGCCAGGGCATTGGTCGCGAACCCGCGTATTCTGATCTTCGATGAGGCGACCAGTGCGCTGGACTATGAGTCCGAGGCAGTGATTCAGCAGAACTTGGCCCACATCAGCCAGGGACGGACGGTGTTCATGATTGCCCATCGGTTGAGTACGGTGCGGCAGGCCCACTGCATCTATGTCATCGACAAAGGCGAAATCATCGAGCGAGGAACGCATGACGAGCTGCTGCGAACCAGTGGGTTCTATGCAAGGCTGCATGCGCATCAAGCGGCCTAGGGAAAGGGCGCACAGTCGCAGAGAGGGAGACGGATGGCATTCGGAACCATGGCTCGACATTGGGCGGCATGGAAAGCGGCCTGGCAGGCTGAATCAGGCCGGCCATTAGGAAATGCCACGTTTGGTGTGCGTGCCACCGAGTTTCTTCCGGCCGTGCTGGAGATCCAACAGGCGCCTCCCTCACCGATCGGGCGCGCCTTGCTCTGGACGATCTTAGCGGCCTTCACAGCCGGTGCCCTCTGGGCGACGCTTGGAAGAATCGACATCGTCGCGACGGCGAAGGGCAAGATCATTCCCAGCGGCTATTCCAAAGTCATTCAACCCTACGAAGCCGGGGTCATTGCTGCCATTCGTGTCCAGGACGGACAGCCGGTGAAGCAGGGCGATGTCCTGATCGAACTTGATTCGACGCTGAATGTCGCCGACCGAGCACAAGCGGTCAATGAGTATCGTGCGGCCAAAGTCGAAGCCGCTCGTCTGCGAGCCCTCATTCAAGACCAAGCCACGTTTGAGGCGCCTGCCGACGCAGAAGAAGCATCTATCCTGTTGCAGCAGCAGTTGTTGCGAGACCAACTGGCTGAGTACCACGCCAAGGTCGCCGCGGCTCAGCATCTCGTTGATCAACGTCGGGCCGTCGTCGGCCAGACTAAGGAGAATCTTCGTCGTTTAGAAGCGACGGTGCCGATGGAGACCGAACGAGCCGAAGCCTACAAACAGCTGCTTGATCATGGGGCCGTGACCAAGATGGATTTCCTCCAGGCGGAAGGCCAGCGAATCGACAAGGCACAGGAATTAGCCGGCCAAAAGAAGAAACTTCAACAGGATCGAGCGGCGCTTGCGGAGGCTGAAACCCAGTATCGAGCCATGCGCTCAGAGTTTCAACAGACGAAGCAGACGGAGCTGTCCACACTCGAAACCAAAGCCGCCTCATTGGCGCAGGAGGTCGCGAAGGCTGATCAAAAGGCCGGGTTGCAGAAGTTGGTGACGCCGATCGACGGGGTGGTGCAGCAGTTAGCCGTCCACACGGTTGGGGGAGTCGTGACGCCGGCGCAGCAGTTATTGATCGTTGTACCCAAGGATCATCCGGTCGAAGTGGAGGCTCAGGTCGAAAACAAGGACATCGGGTTTATTCGGGAAGGGCAGCCGGTTGAGGTGAAGGTCGAAACCTTTCAATTCACGCTCTACGGCACCATTCCGGGTCACGTGGTCACAGTTTCGGATGACGCGGCCTCTATCGAAAAAGTTGGTCTGGTCTATCCCACCAGAGTCAGTCTGGATCGAGGATCGATGCTGGTTGAAGGGAAGCAGGTCAACCTGTCGCCTGGGATGGCGGTGACGGTCGAGATCAAGACGGGTCAGCGACGGATCATCGAGTATGTGTTAAGTCCGTTACTGAAGTCCATGAGTGAAAGCCTGAGAGAGAGATAACCATATGACTGCATGGCGACGCTCTCTTTGTGCGTGTGTGTGTGTAACTGGGATATTGGTTTCCGATACTGGCTCGGCTGATTCCACGAGCAACGAGTCGATTCCTTCTCTATCGGCGCCTCCTATCCATTCTCTTCAGCTCACACTGAACGACGCGTTGTCTGCAGCAGTTCAGAACAACCCAGATGTCCTTCTCTATAAGGAACGGATTCTGGAAGCGCAGGGCCAGGTGCAGACGCAGTTGGGCGCGATGCTCCCGAATGTGTCCGCCAACGTTCGGCAGACCAGGCAAACGCAATTCCTCGGGACGATCGGGCTGTCACCGGTCCGGACCGACCCATTCAGTATTGTTGATACGCGGATCAGTGCCACGCAAAATGTGTTCAGCCTCAGCCTCATTCAACGCTGGAAAGCTTCCCGGGAATCATTGCACGTGACCGAACGGGAGTCGGACGTGCGCGCATTGGACACGATGGCCAGCGTGGGCCTGGTCTATATGGAAGGATTGCGAGCGATGGCGATGGTCGCGATGCATGAGGCCAATCAGCAGGTGATGAACGAGTTACTCGGCACCGTCCAGCAGCGACAACGTGGAGGGGTGGCCACGAGACTCGATCTTGCCAGACTCGAGGCGCAACTGGCTGCGGAGCGGCAACAGCGTGTATCGGCGCGCTACGCACTCGAGCATGCCAAGTTGAGGCTGATCAATCTGTTGGCACTCCCCATGGACAGCTCGGTCACGCTGATCGATGAGTGGCAGAGAGACATTCCGGATGTGCCGACGCCGGGGGAGGCGGTGGAGAGTGCTCTGAGCCGGAGACCGGAGGTTCAGGCCCAGCTCATTCGCGTGAAGGCATCGGAGTTGACCTACTCGTCCATCACTGGCGAGCGAGTCCCGTCGTTAGTCGCACAGGGAGAGTATGGCCTCATCGGGAATCGCTGGAACAACTCACTGGATACGTACAACCTGGCGTTGACTCTCCAGATTCCCATCTTCGATGGTACCCAGCGCGAAGGCCGCATCGCGCAAGCCCGCAGCCAGTTGCAGCAAGAGACACTCCGGATGAAATCGGTGCTCAATCAAGTTCAGATGGAGGTGCATGATGCACTAGCTTCTCTCGCCGCTGCCAAAGAACAGGTCGGCATCGCAGAGGCCGGTCTTGAGATGGCGATGAAGGAGCTTGCTCTTGCCCGTGAACGCTATGCCGTCATCACGTCCGCCAGTCACTTTGAATTGACCAACGGACTCTCGGCTGTGGCGCGTGCCCGGGAACACCTCGTGAATGCGCTCTTTCAACTCAACGCCGCCCGAATTCATCTCGCCCGTTCGACGGGAAGTCTACAGACTGTGCACTAAGTTGGTCAGGCGGGACGAAGAACATGACAACACCTTGACTTCACCTAGTCCTTCACTCACACTCCCCGTCATGTACGATCAATCTGAACCAGATCTCTTACGCATGTTGGCCGATCGGGCGGGGATTGTCGGCGAGTATTATGACATTGCCGGCACCTGCCATGTGACGACGGACGACACGCGCCGAGCGATTCTGACCGCCATGGATCTTCGAGTGGGGACCCGGGAGGAGCTGATCGAGGAACTGACGGCCTGGGACAACGGTCCCTGGGTACGAGGGTGTGAACCGGTCCATGTGATTCGGGTGGGATGTAAGGCTGGGACATGGTCATTTCATCTCCCATGCGAGGATCACGATGATGCGGGGCTGCAAGTGCGCTGGTCTCTCCAACTCGAGTCCGAAACAACGCTACGTGATGAAATAGAGGGGCCTGGAATTCATATTGAAGAGACCCGTGCGATCCACGGCCGTCGGTTTGTCCGCGTGGCTCTGAGGGTTCCACCGGATCTGCCGATCGGGTATCACACTGTGAAGGCATGGGCCAAGGCAGGCGCCGCGACGGTTGAGGCAACGTGCCGTTTCATCGTAGCGCCCGAGCGCTGTTACGTGCCTGCCGAGCTTGAGCAGGGCGCTCGGTGGTGGGGCCTTGCCCTGCAGTTGTATTCGCTACGGAGTGATCGCAATTGGGGGGTCGGCGATTTTGGAGATCTTACCACTATCGTGGAATGGGCTGGGCGTCAGTTGGGCGCGGCAGTCATCGGGCTCAACCCGCTCCATGCGCTGAAGAATACCACGCCGTATCACATCAGCCCCTATTCGCCATCAAGCCGGCTATTTTTGAACGATCTCTATATCGACGTCGAGCAAGTGGCGGAGTATCACACCGCGTCGGAGGTCAAGGCTCGCCTGGCAGATCCGTCGTTCAGCGCTCGACTTGAAGCGGCCAAGCGAAACCCATTGGTGGAGTATGATGCGGTGGGTGCGATTAAGCGAGAAGTCCTTGAACGATGCTATGGCGCGTTTCTCGAAGAACATTTTGAGGGGGATGAGCCGGAGCTTCAACCGAAGACAGAGCGAGGGTGGACCTTCTCTCGATTTGCCGAGCGCGAGGGAGAATCGCTGACTGCCTATGCGTTGTTTCAAGCATTGGAAGAGTCGCGGCAAGCTGAGCAAGGCGTTTCAGCGACGTGGGCGGACTGGCCGGAGCCCTACCGAATCCCGACGTCGGAAGCGGTACGGGAGTTTCGACGGACACACATGCCGCGAGTCCGATTTTTTCAGTATCTTCAATGGTTGGCAGCCGAGCAGTTACTGACGTTGGCGAGGCAGGCGCACGAGGCGGGGATGTCGATCGGGTTCTACCACGACCTGGCTTTGGGGAGCGATCGCTACGGCGCCGACGGATGGCGGTTTCAGGATGTGCTGGCAGTGAACGCCGACTGTGGAGCTCCCCCTGATGCATTCGCTCCGGAAGGACAGAATTGGGGATTTCCCCCGCTCGATCCGCTTCAACTTCGTGCGAGTGGGTATCAATACGTCATCCAATTGCTCCGTAAGAACCTCCGCTACGGTGGCGCCATTCGGCTCGATCATGTCATGGCACTCTTTCGGCTGTTTTGGATCCCGCGTGGTCTTCCTGCTTCGATGGGGACCTATGTGCATTACCGGGACGAAGAACTTCTGGCGATCTTGGCGTTGGAGAGTGTACGGGCCAAGGCGCTGGTGATCGGTGAGGATCTAGGGACGGTTCCGGATTGGGTGCGCGAGCGTCTGGATAAGACAGGTGTCCTGTCCTATCGAGTCTTGTACTTTGAACGGACCCATTCAGGAGCATGGAAGCCACCGTCTCATTATCCGGCTCAAGCCCTCGCCGTCGTCACGACCCATGATCTTGCGACGCTCAGTGGTTATTGGGAAGGAGTCGATATCGAGACTCGATCCGCTCTCGGGCTCTTTCCTACGGAGCAAGCTCGGACCGCGATGCTGTCTGGGCGGCAATGGGAGAAAGCCGGTATCCTGGCAGCATTGAAGTCAGAAGGACTGCTGCCTCCCGGCGTTTCAGACGATCCAGGCCACGTTCCGACGATGACGACCGAGTTGATGGAGGCCGTTCATCACTACTTGGCCCGTAGTCCCGCTTGGATCGTGTTGGCGAACATTGAGGACATTATCGGAGCCCGTGCCCAAGCCAATCTTCCTGGCACGTTGGATCAGCATCCAAATTGGTGTCGGAAGTTGGACGTGTCCGTTGAAAGGCTGATCCAAGACTCTCGATTCACGCAAGTTGCGACCCGATTGCATGTAGCCCGTCCTTCTGTGTGAGAATGTCCGTGGGCGACTCTGCACGTGATTCCTTTTCCTGGCTGAGGCGTTGTGACGGACGGCGGAACGGCGTCACGTCATGATCACCATGATGCATCGTGACCGTATCGCACTTGGGATTGCCGCTGCGTCCTTTCTCCTTATCCTGGTCATCGAACAGTTTTCCCCCGCCAATGTCGTCGTCGCGTATGGGTATGTGTTCCCGATCTTGTTAGTCACGACCCTTCGCAGTCGGACCGTCATGCTGGTGACCGTGTTGGCCTGTGTGGCTGGAACCTATTCGGGGCTGCTGCAGCCGACGAAGCCAGGACGATTTCAAGCGGCGGTGATCAATCGGAGTGTTGTTGTCGGCGTCTTGCTCTTGGTGGCCTATCTCGGTATGAGCTGGGAAGAGCGGAAGGCACGGGAGGAGGCGGCACGCGTGGCCTTAGCCAAGGAAACCGAAAACTTACTCAAGGCTAATACCCAGCTGGTGCAGGCAAAAGATCAATTGAATAGGGCGGAGCGGTTAGCCGCTGTAGGACAGCTGGTCGCATCCGTCGCTCATGAGGTGGGCACACCGCTCCACTCAATCGCGTGGCATGTCCAGGGACTGGGAGAGGAGCCAGGAGTGACCCCGGAGATGAGGAGGCGGATCGCCATCATCGACGAGCAACTTGGGCGGGTCGTGAGGATCATCCAGGACTTGCTGTCGTCCACTCGGCAGCGTCAACCGGACCCTCAGTGGTGCACTGTCGAGGACGTCGTCAACCCAGCGGCGGCCTTACTGGATCCGGCGTTTCATGCAAAGGAGATCACACTAACCATTTCAATTCCTGAAGATTTGCCGCTGGTCTGGGCCGATCAGGAAAAGATTCACCAGGTCTTAGTGAACCTCCTCACGAACGCATTAGTCGCTACCCCTCTAGGAGGAACGGTGATCATCTCCGCTTTCGATCGCGAGGCTACTGCGGCGGAGCAAGAGTGTGGGGCACGAGTGGCCGATCAAGCCTCTCCATGGGTGCTGGTCCTTGCGGTTCAGGATACTGGATGCGGGATGCGGGAGGTTGACGCAGAAAAAGCCTTTGAGCCGTTTTTTACAACCAAAGCAGTTGGAAAGGGGACCGGCTTGGGGCTATTCTTGAGCCGCGAGACGGTGGTGGCTCACGGTGGGAGCCTGGAGCTGGCCAGCGAGGTTGGTTGTGGGACCACTGTGACGATGACGTTACCCGCGAAGCGAACTGATCCGGCTCATTCGACGGAGGGAGCATGATGCAACCAGCGACGATCCTGGTAGCCGATGACGACGCGGTTGCACGTGAGCTCTTGGCGGAGGCGTTGAGGAAAGAAGGCCATCACGTGGAAGCTTTTTCCAGTGGAGAGGCCGTTATTGCGCGTGGACGTCAAGGCCTGGTTGATTTGGTGTTGACCGATATTCGTATGGGAGCCGTGGATGGGCTGACGGTCCTACGAGAATTCAAACGCACGAACCCCAATACCGTGGTTGTGGTGTTGACGGCCTTCGGTTCACTGGAAGGTGCGATTGAGGCGATTAGGCAGGGTGCCTATGACTATCTGGCTAAACCATTCAAAAAAGAGGACATCACGCTCGTCGTCAAACGAGGACTGGATCACTGTCGACTTCTTCGAGAGAATGCGCGGTTTCGACAGGAGTTGAAGAGCAAGGAGGAATGGTCCTCGTTAGTGGGAAGCAGTCCGGCGATGTTAGAGGTCTATACGCTGGTGGCGCGTGTGGCCAACGGCAAGAGCACAGTTCTCTTGCAGGGAGAGAGCGGAACCGGAAAAGAGCTCATCGCCCGGGCCATTCATACGAACGGCCCGCGTCGTGATAAGCCGTTCATCCCCGTCAATTGCGGTGCATTGCCCGATACACTCTTGGAGTCCGAGATGTTCGGATATGAAAAAGGTGCCTTCACTGGGGCGGTGGGAACCAAGATTGGGCTCTTTGAGTCGGCCAATGAAGGAACGCTCTTTCTCGACGAGATCGGTGAGCTAGGCCAGGGGTTGCAAGTGAAGCTGTTACGGGTGATGCAAGACCAGGAAGTTCGCCGAGTCGGAGGCACCACCTCCACCAGAGTCGATGTTCGCATCATTGCCGCAACCAACCGGGATCTTGAACAGCTCGTGAAAGAAGGAAAGTTTAGGAATGACCTCTTCTATCGGTTGGAAGTCGTTCCCATTACGCTGCCGTCATTGGTTGAACGGCGGGAAGATATCCCAATGCTGGTCCATCATTTTTTGCAGAAGTGTTCTGCGGGGATGGAACATGCGGTGTGTGGGGTTCTACCGGAAACGATGGCACTCTTGATCGACTATCGGTGGCCGGGCAACGTGCGAGAGCTTGAAAATGTGATTGAGCGGGCTGTGTCGTTGAGTCATGGCCCCGTCCTGACGCCGGAAGACTTGCCGAAAGGGATTCGGCAAGGAGCGTTGACAGAAAGCAAGACGCGGCTTCCCACCAGTTCTCACGATGAGGCCTCCCTGACCCTGGAGGAAGTAGAGAAGAGGCACCTCATTCGCGTACTCAAAGAAACAAATAAAAATAAGGTGAAGGCGGCAAAAGTACTTGGAATAGACAGACGCACCCTCTATCGAATGGCCGAACGCTTTGGCCTCGATCTAGGAGAGGAGGCTGAAGGAACAGAGGAGAAAGAACCGACCTAGTTAGTTCTTTGCCCCGTAAAACGTCTCCGTCGTGTAGGTGCTCGGAACGATTTTCAACTCGTTCTTGATGAGACGAAGCTTGTTTTCTGCGCTTTGAGGAACCTGTGGTTCTGTAGGTCCCCAACCGTCGAACATGGTTTGTTTACCCTCCGACGACACTTGGAGGTGCAGTCTGGTGGTCTGGTCTGTTTCTGGAGTCACGGAGGCTTCTGCACGGCTCCTGACAACCCCAAACCGACCTCTCACGAGCCAATCCCAAATGCTGGGCTGCTCGCCACGGTAGCCGGTGTCAAGCTGAGCACCGTCCTTCCACTCTACATCATAGTTGTCGTCTTTGAGGACTTTTGAGACCGCAGCTCTGACCTGATCCGCCGGGGCTGGTAACGTCACATCGACGACATCTGGTTCGACAGGGCGCTGAACACTGCTACATCCAAAGGCAAATACGGTGAGGGCGACAATGGCGAGACAGTCCTTTCGGATCATTTTGTTCTGGCCTCCTTCAGACGGTAGACGAGATGGGTATCAGTTTGCGTCACTCCATCTATACGATGGATACGGCTCAAAACCAATTGGGTCAGGGCGTCCTGGTCGGGAATGTCTACGATAGCGATAATATCAGGCTTACCCCAACAAGGATCGATCGTTTTGATCTCTTTAATGTCCTTGAGAGCATTAACAACTGCCGATGTCTGCCCAGGCTGCACATTAATCAGCACATAAGCCCGATCCGACATAGAACAATCTCCGGGAGCCGGACCGTGAATCGTATACGGGATCGCCCCGGAAGTGGGCTGCTTTATAGCAAAGTCAGTCTGGCCTGTCAATACAGGTTTAGCTTTGCCGGGTTTTGAAGGGAATGTGGAAGGCGGGACCGCTTTTAAGTTTGATTTTGCCATGATCTTCACTTTGGCGCAACAAGCACTTCGACCCGGCAGTGCTCGCTGACGCTGGTTAGGGTGGTCTCCAGTCGCTTCGGGCTCCCGATGCGACCTTCTGGGTCGTACATGAAACAAAACAAGGTTGAGCCTCGCCCCTGGGCTCGGTAATAGGCAGAGTCCGCTGTGACCTGATCGGCCAGTTCCTTCGCGCTCAATCCAGATCGAGTTTTCTTGGCGACGACCGCGATTTGATCCCTATTGATGAGGAGCATCGTCCGTGGCGTACCCTCGGTATATGGTGGGGTCCACTCCTCGGTGGCCACCTCGTCGAACTCCATCTTCAGCAATGCGCACAAGAGGTCCTGCACGTCATGATCGTCCTCAATCTCAAGCGTCGGCCGATAGTCGCGGCGAAGGCGTAGTTGGCGGGCGACGGAATGGAGGCGCAAACAGACTTTCCGCACGAGCTGGAGCGGATCTTGGTCCACCTCGGGTTCCATCGAACGGGGGGGTGGGCCGGTTGGGCCAGTCGAGCTTCTGTCAGGCGATGGGTCCTGAGGCGTGGACGCGAGAGAAAAATGGGTCTCGGCGCGTGTCGGAGGACTTGGTGCTGGTACCGTGACAGTCGGCTGGGACGACATCGTTGAGACTGGTTGTGTCGGTATGGGATCAGGTGGTGCCGACGCCACCTCCACTGGTGGGGTGGGCATCGAGAGCGTCGGTTGGGCAGCCGGAGGTGGTGCCGGTGCGGGTAACGGAGAGGACGTTGGTGTAATACTCGAAGAGGCAACAGGGGCAATCGGCATTGTTGTTGGTGTCGACGGAGGGACTGGTGTCGGCGTGGGGGGTGGTGCCGATACCGGCTCTATCGGTGCGGTGTGATTCGGTATCGGAGTTGGCGTAAACGCGTTTGGGTCGGCTGGTTGCGAATGAGATATCGGGGCGGCTGGTGCACTTGATGGTCCTGCATCTTTGAGCAGGGCTGTTGCGAATGTGGCCGGCGGAGCGGCCTGCGTGGGAACAGGTGGCGTAGGTGGGACCAGCGCCATCCGTGCGGTGTTGTTGAGAGGCGCCTCAGGCGGTAGGTCAGGCTTGGGTGCCGGCTTCAGTCCTTGGAGCTCAAGTTTCCGGTCCTCAAGGGTGTGGATCAGACCCGTTATGACTGCGAGGCTTCGAGCGACGTCGGCCTTGTCCGCCGTCCGAATTTTGAAATTCCGGTGTGTTTGAAATTCTTGGGAACGTTCGCCGAAGGTCTGTCGCAGGCACTCACGAAATTGCAGCTCAGCTTTACTTTGGGCGGCATCGCGATAGGGGAATCCCTCTTGGCTGATGTCGTGAATCGTGGCGACAACCTCTTGGAATTTTGTGATTCCAAGCGTGATCTCTTCGAGTGGAGATGTTTTCGGTCGGGATCGTTGTTGTTCCGCCGCGCGCGCTCGAGCCATGGGTATGTGAAAAAAGTCTAACTGAGGGTCAGGGACCTGGCAAGAAAACAACGGGTTTTGACGAGGAGCGCGATGGCATCATGCCTCGACTCGTGAGTGGAAGCGTGATCGTAATGGGCGCGAAGTACTGGCTTGTTGAAGCAGCGGTCCTTTTTTTAAGAACACGCGATTCAGGTTCCTCATTGCGCGGGACTTTGGGACAGCGTCAGCCGGTCCTCGAGCTAGAGTCACGAAGCGGAGTCAGACTCCCATCGCATGGTCAACTCGAAGCACAAGCCGGTCATGGTCTCTGTTTGAGGATCCTTCTCCCACACCAGCCCGGCTGGTCTTATCCAAGACTGTGTCGTAGTGGAACGCGGCCAGTACTGCGAACGGTTGTGAAGAAGAGTTATGGGTTGTGCCAGTCCCGGATGACCTCGGCGAGCAACTCGTCTGTCATCGGCGGCGGGGTGTCGGAGCTGCTCCTTGCCATATAGCCGAGGAGGCACATTCCCGCGGCCAATGCCGTCATCCCCATCGTTTTGGGCCCCGGGAGGTGCATGAAGCTCCGTCAGGTGAGTTCGGTCACGTAGGCTTCTCAGGTGCTGAACTGGGCCAGAGAAATAGGATGGCCGCGACGACCACGTAGGCTATCGAGATATACCATAAGGACTCGAACTCAACCGACGCGGCAAAAAAAACCACCTCCGAAATCGCGGCGCCGACGATCAACATGAGTAATCCAAGCCAATTGAACCAACGCATCCTCATGCATGGCCCCCTTTGGTTGATAGTGCTTGTGTGGGTGAGTAGGGATTGTAGGCAATCGCCAAGGGAAATGGCTAGAGGGGCCTACTCCATCGAGAGCTCTCTACACATGGGACGGTATGGAATAGAGGATCGCCAACAACGTGAACCGAGCAAAGAATGGGGTAGGGTAGATGAAACCGCCGGAGCAAGTTGCGTTGGACGACGAGGGTGACAGGTGAGGTTGACCTACCACCGCAATGAAGAGCGGTTTTGACGGATGAGGCGTCGGGTCACACGACGTGCGGTATAAAAATAACAAAGACACTGAAGGGTTTTATCCGCGCGCCCAGTTAAGATTCGACGATGAAAAGCGCGCGGGACAAGCGAGCTTGGTTTGGTGCCCCCGATACGAATTGAACGTACGACCCGCGGTTTAGGAAACCGCTGCTCTATCCAACTGAGCTACGGGGGCAAGGCCAAATTTCAATGACTTACACTTCTACAGACTCTCGGTCTTCGGGTCAAGTGTTCCCGGCGTGTTCTCTTGAAGGTATTTTTGGACTTTCAGCGCTGCCTGAACTAAATCGCGTTCCTCAATCGCATTATAGCGCTTCCACATCTTCTCAGACTTATGACCCACGATTTTCATCGCGGTTGCTGTGTCTACTCCAGCTCGTCGCAAATTGGTAGATGCACAATGTCGAAGATCATGAAACCTAAAGTCTGTAATTCCAGCAGCTTTCAAGGTTGTGCGAAAAGATCGGCTGATGCGTTGGATGGGTTTGCCTCTGAACGTGAAAACATGACGTGTGGAAAGTGAACGGATTTTCGATAGGCGTTGAAGAGCCACTCGTACGTCCGGAGTCATTGGGACTTGGCGAGGCTTCTTAGTCTTTGTATCCTGACTACGGAGTTTAATAAAACCCCGCTTGAGATCAACACGGTCCCATGTCAGTCCGATAATCTCACCAAATCGCTGGCCCAACTGATAGGCGAGTAATAAGATAGGCTTTAGATGTCCCTTTGCGACACCGTAGAGTTTGCTCCATTCTTCTTCAGTCAAGACCCTGTCTCTGGTATTCTGTGGATCGGGAAGTGGAACTCTGCTAGCGGAGTTGACCTGTAAGAGTCCTCTTCTGATTGCCACGTTCAAACAATGTTTGAGTACAACATGGTCATTGTTAACAGTCTGGACGGTGGGCTTTGTTCCATCCTTCTTCGTACGTTGTGCTCGGAAGGCTTCGACATCATGAGGCCTAATCTCCGTTAAGACCTTTCCACCGAAGTAAGGGATCAGCTGCCGTTCCATGATTTCGAGTCGATCTTGATAGCTGCGGAGCGTCTTGACTGATTCGAGCTCCAGGTAAGCGGTTGCCCATTCCTTGAAGAGGATGGGCTTGGCCTGTTCGGTTTTCTCGCGGCCCAGGAGTAATCGTGTTTTGATCGCGGCTTCCATCTCGCGAGCGGCCGTCTTATTCAGACACCCTACTTTCCATCGCTTCTTTTTAGCACCGGGTACGCCACTTGCCAGGCTCCACGATTTGCCGTCCTCACTTTCGATCACACGGAACTCTACATAGTAACTATCGCGCCGCTTGGTTAGTCCCATGGCTTTCTCTCCGTGGTGTGATCGTGTGCTGATCGATCCATGCGTCCAGCTGAGTCTGTTTAAACTTCACAAGGCGCCCAATTTTGACGTAACCCAGTTTTCTCGTAGAGACCCATCCGTACAGAGTCAATTTTGAGATACCTAAATACTTCGCGGCTTCATCCATTGTCAAAAGATGGTTCATGGAGCTCTAGACTGACCTTTCCTTTATGCTCTACCAAGTGAGGTCGAGTGAGCCGACACACACCTTCATACAAATTTTAGAAGTGGCACTTATGAGAGAGTTCGGAAGTTTTGACCATACCGACAAGGTAGGGGAGGCGGCTCAAAGGAAGGAACTGCAATGTCTGATACGCCCGCGTGAACAGAGACCCCTAAGCATTTCATATATTTCGTTTATTGCGTTTATTTCGATTGACTGCTATACTTCCTAGCAAGAGAGAGGAGTGAAGCCATGACAACTTTGACCAGAGAACCAATTGTGCCGACCGCTGAGGATGCAGCGCTCGCGAAAAAAGCGCTACAAGCGCTCGCATCGCATCCAGACCCATTCATAGATCTCCACTTTCAGATTATTCAGAAGCGGAAGACGCCTGAGCGTCTATTGTTGCCTCCTTCGGCTGTGCAACTCCTATTCACCATCCTTGACGAAATGTCGGCGGGTAATGCTGTCACACTGATTCCGGTTCATGCCGAACTCACGACGCAAGAGGCCGCTGATGTGTTAAATGTGTCGCGTCCGTTCCTCGTGCATCTGTTAGACGAGCAGAAAATCCCCTACCGCAAGGTTGGCACCCACCGGCGCATTCTCTTCGCGGATCTCATGCGCTACAAACATCAGATCGATGCGGACCGTCGTGGTGTCCTCGATCAACTGACTCAAGATTCGCAAGCGCTGAAGATGGGCTATTGAATGTGGCCACCTTCACTGCGCTCTACGATGCGTGCGTCCTGTATCCAGCTCCTCTTCGAGATCTACTCCTTGAACTAGCTGTAACGGATCTGTTTCGCGCCAAATGGTCCTCGCAGATTCATGACGAGTGGATGCGGGCGGTACTTGAGCATCGATCAGATCTCACCGTCGCGCAGCTCCGGCGCACGAGAGACCTTATGGACGAGCATGCTCGCGACTGCCTCGTCGTGGATTTTGAGGAGTTGATTCCGTCCCTCACCCTACCAGACTCGAATGATCGGCATGTCCTGGCAGCAGCCATTCGCGGGAGGGCCGACGTCATCGTCACTTATAATCTCACGGACTTTCCCGATAAGGAACTCCAGAAATACGGCATCACGCCCCAACATCCCGATGAATTTCTACTGCACCTTTTCAATCTGGCACCGAGTATCGTCTGCGCTGCTGCAAGAACGCATCGGGCAAGGCTCAAAAATCCTCCCAAGACCACGGTCGAATACATCGAGACGCTTGAACGCCAGTTCTTGACACAATTCGTGGCGGCCCTTCGTCCCTATGCCGTTCGTCTTTGATCTGCCCCTCTCTTGCATCGGAATGTTCGTGCTTCCCCGGCAAGCTCGCGAGAGTCGTTCAGCCTGCCGCTTGATTCAGCAAACATAAGACGCCTAGTTGCGTTGCCTGCTGGACGACAGCCGCGTCAAACTCGAGGCCGATCCGTTATGCGCCATTCACATCGACAAGCGAGCGAGCGTGGGTCATTAGGTGAACACAGGGACCTATATGCCTCGAGTCCATGTTTTGATCGTGCTGTGCTCTCCGTATGTGTGAACCGGCTTGGGGATTGTTGCCTGTGTGCATCCGGCCTTCGCTCTGGCTTTCCTCCAGCGGGCTGCGTCGATCATGCCCGCGGGCCGCCTCTGAGGCAGCTCTCTTACGCGGGCATTCCTCCGCATTGCGCCCGCCGGCTCGCCAAGATGCCGCAGCCTCTCTGTCTCCTTTGTCGTCGCTGTGTGGCCTCCACGCCTAGTGAGAGGCCAACACATCAACTCAAACCAAAGGAGACAACACATGGCAACTCATGACAAAAAATCCAAGCCGGTCACCACCCTTCGATGCAGCCGCATCAAGGCGACCATCTGGAAGAACGAGGGCATGAACGGCCCGTTCTATAACGTGACCGTCGCCCGCTCGTACAAGAGCCAGGATGGAGTCTGGAAGAATTCGGAATCCTTCGGCCTGGCGGATCTAGACGCGCTCGTGGCTGTTGCCCAGCAGGCGAAACTCTGGGTCATTGAGCGGTCGGATCGCTGATCGTCGCGGGAAGCCTCCGGCCCTCGCGCCGGGGGCTTCCTGTACCCAAAGAAAGGAAACAGGACGATGACCAGTTATCAGGAATTTGCGACGCGTCTCGATCAGTTGCGCGGCGGCCTCCAAGCCGTCCGCATCACGGTGTTTCACTACATGCCCCTCTCGGTCGAGGAGATTGGATACAGTGAGGAGGGATACCGACTAGTGTCTCTCTGTCATTATGGTAAACAGAACGGCGATCTGATGCGCGATCCCGCTATGGGGTTCTTGTTTCACAATTGTCAAGATGATATGGCTGCCGACCCCATTTCGTTCAGGAACGATTATCTGGGACTCTCGCAAGAAGTTTATCGGTATAACGAAGCGGGTAGGCGCACTCACGTGTTTCCCACAGTAAAACAGGAATTGAAGAAGTTTACCAAGATCTGGTTTGCCACGCACAGAGATCAGGGATTCTTTCGGGACACCGTAATTCGCGAAATTGTGTCGCTGTGATCTCGTCAACGCATTTCAGGAGGCATAATGTGATGAGATCATGTGCCGTAACGGAATATTCAACCAGTGAGGCTTACTGCTTGGTTCCGATAAAAACCAGGCTGCTGGTCCTGGAACTGTTAAGGGCTGCACTGTACAGCCGATGTGTGGCTGCATCGTAAAAGGCCACTCCGGCGACCGTCTCGGTGTCATAGGGACAGGCGCCACCACCGAATGTCACGGTGTGATGAAAGACCTTGCCCATTGTACGAGGAGACAATGTTCCAGCAAAGGTGCATCCATCTGATAAGTGACCCGAAACCGTACCGGCTGACTCTACGGTAACCGAGACCGTATGGTGGTCAGCCCGGAGTCCAGCATAGTTCCCGACCACTAGATTCAGTTTGGGAGCCGACTCAGACTCCGCATCGTACGCAGTCGTAAAATTCTCTGTGTCGCCATTGAAGTAAGTGATTGTTCCACGAAAACTCTTTGCCAGCACATAGGTGCCATTCATCGTCGCAGTGCGAATGCCCGCACCTTCAAAATTGAAATCCCTAGTGTTCGAGGAACCGAAGGAGCCGGAGTGAGAGGTTCCAGTGCCCTGAACCAGTTCAGCCAGGATGGTGGATTGGTCCCTTGCCGTATAGAAGACCCAATATGAACCATCATCGAGGACCAGTCCGCGGACCATACGTCTGGTGTGAGTCGTGCCAGTCCATCGTCCTTCCGCTGATGAGCCCGTGGGCTGCGGCATCGAAGACGGGTGACTTTCGCCATACTCGCCTCCGCCCCCACAGGCGACAGACACGAACCCGCTATCGAAGCAGTTGGTCAAACTGCCACAAGCAATGAGTCCAGTCACCAAACACAGTGCCAGAAGGCATCTCATCGTGTTAGGCCAAGTCGTGCGCATGGTTGAGGCCTTGTTCCGAGAGCAAAGAGTGTGCAGCTTTTTCAGTATAACAAGAGGGTACTCCCCCTCCATTGGGGTAAAGAAACCGGTCAACGCGGTGCGAGACGATGTCGGTATGGCCGCCTTGAAAGAGGCTTGATTGACCATTGATTCAGGTTCGGTGGTGGCGTTTTTAGAAGGGTGAAAGAGGGCGGTTTTAGGAGGTTGCAGGATATGGCTTTAGCCCGTAGTTGTCTTACATCTCTTCTATTCCTTTCCCGATGTTCTTTGACCCGTCGATCACCGCGCTCAGACTCTTTTCTGATGACCGGAATCAGGCACAGCTCGGTGAACGGTGACAGGCACCTCGATTATGTATCTGTGCAGGTGAGCTGATGAAACAGACGGTCAAACGGATCACCACAATTACAGTGGATTTGGGTGAGCTCAAAGCACCCTGGCAGGCCTGGTGTCAGGTCCATGGCGTCACGCCGAGCCATGCGTTGCGGAATGCGCTACGGCAGGCAATGGATCGGAGAGCAAAGTGGACTCCTGCGCCTCGCCTGGGGATGAGGCCCAAGCGGGAACGAGCCACCGCTCGCATGGAACTGAACCTGACGACCTCAGAGCTTGCCGCGCTGAAACGGATGGCCGAGCACGAAGGCTACGTGCCGACGAAATGGGTGGTGGCGATGGTACGCGCTAAGTTAACGGGGCAGCCGCAGGTCGGCCAGCCAGAATTGGAAACATTGGCCCGGTCGAATCAACAACTCCTCGCCTTGGGAAGAAATCTGAACCAGATTGCGAAAGTCCTGAATACTACGCCTGAAAATAAAACAGCCTTTCGGGGTGAAATCGTCACCGAACTTTCTCGAGTGATCCAGGCCCATGCGAAGAAGGTGTCGGATGTCTTACGCGGGACCGTGGAGCGATGGCACATTCAATGATCCCTCCAACTAACGAGATCGACGAGAAGCTCGATGAGTGGGGAAGTCGGCTCTTCAATGTCTCAACGGAGTCCCTACCGCGGCCTCATAGAAGTAAGCGCAATGCTCTTGGCTCTCTCACACCCGTAAGGACCGGCGGGCCGCTCAGCACGCCGCAGGCACGCGCGACCTATGTGAGGCAGAAACTGCAGGCCATGGTTCGCCGTGCCCCACAAGTGGTGGTAAAACTCGTCAAGGCACCGAAGGGTATGAAGGGTATCTCAAACAACCTCACGTACATTTCGCGTGATGGTCAACTCCAGATCGAGGATCAAGACGGCCAGGTAATTCTCGGGAAGGACGCCGTAGCCGATCTGAAAGCCGAATGGCGCGATGGCGGGATACCGATCGCGATGAATTCCACTATGCGCGATGCCTTTCATCTCGTCCTCTCCATGCCGACACGGACCGATCCGTTGTCGGTGCAACGGGCGGCCCGCGACTTCGCGAAGCGGGAGTTCTCAGGGTTTCAATACGCCATGGTACTCCATACGTTTGAGACCGACCCAGATCCGACCCCATCTCCGCACCCGCACGTCCACTTGACGGTCAAAGCTGCGGGCCTCAATGGAGTCCGCTTGAATCCGCGAAAGGCTGATTTGCAACGATGGCGGGAGGGGTTTGCGGAGGCTTTACGCGACCATGGGATTGAAGCCACGACCACAAGCCGTATTCATCGCACCGCGCATGAAAGGTGGACAGTGCGCCATTTGTATGATGGACCTACGAGAGAGAGCGTGCTGGAGCGGATGAAACGCGCCACGCGTCGAAATGGACAAGCTCAGGAAGTTATGCGGAATTATGAGCAAGTGATGAGAGCTTTAGCTCGGTCAGAGCGTGGAGAGGATCGGCAACTGGCTGCAGATTTGGTCCGCTACTTGAGTGAGCGGTTGCGGGGTGTCTCGAAGGATCGTTCGCCAGAGCGAGACCGGTCATCATAAGGTGCTGGGGACTCCAGCACTACATCCATGCCTCGTGTACCTTAACATTCCGAAAGCGGACTGCTATCTGGATCGTTCTCGAGCTCAACGTCATATAAACAAAAGCCGGTCATCTCGCCTTCGCCCGCTGCTCAGCTGGAATCTGAAGGGCTAGCCTCTCCAATACCTGTCTTGCAAGAAGACAGCTTATTCTCCTTGTGAACTTTCTATCAAATGGGCGAGGCAACATATCCCACATACACCGGAGGCGGTGAAAAAGCGGAGATTCTGGATGCGTCTTCTAGATAAACTCTGGTAATTAAACAGAAGGTGACTTCGTTTGGGAGTGGAAGTATTCTGATGACCAATATCAATTTTGTTCGATTGGTAGAAAACATAAGCGAAGGATAAGTGGAGGGGCATACATATGAGGACGCTCATTGCAAAGCTCACCGGGCACGACAGCTCCGCCCCCAGATGCTTTCTTGACGATCTCGATCAAAATGATTTTTGGGCAAGACACAAGATCGGAGTAAGCCAACTAAATGAAATCCTTCTTGCTTTCGCATATGAGACTGTGACGAGCGATTTCTTTGATCGATTCTTTTCTGCAGGGGCTGCTGCAAAGGGAGTGACGCGGGAAGAGTTTGAGCTTGGCATTGAAAGTTTTCAAAAAGTGGCATTACTTAAATACGGAAATATCAAGTTTGGCTTCAAAGCCTTGTGCCAGATGAGAACAAGCGAGCTTGAACAAGAGTTGAAAGACCTGAGTCCAATTGATGAAACCCTTTTCAATCAACGGCCACAGCCGTTGCGTTCAGTAGCCTCGATTGATCCGAAAGAAACCTATTTTCTTGGGCATGTAACTGGAGACGCCATCGAAAAGGGGCATGACGAAGACAGAAAAACTCGCATGAAGCAGGTGCGGGAGGTAGGGCGGGATAATCTTCACGTCTACCTCTGTAGCGATGAAATGGACGTGTATGTTGCGACTTCCATGAGGGACATCGAAGACTTCTATTTTGTCGGCACCGTCACCAAACGGCTTTTCGAAAAGCCAGAGTTGGCTGATTTGAAACTTAGATATTTTGACCCTACCCAGTCGTTTTGTGAGGATCGCATAGAAAAAGGGCTGGTCGAAAGTCTGATGCTTCGTCGAGCCAAATGCACGGTCTATTGTGCCCAAACTACAGAAACCCTGGGGAAGGACTCTGAGCTTGCGGTCACACTGGCTCAAGGTAAACCAGTAATCGTCTATGTGCCGCAAATAAAGGATAACGAATCGCGTTATCATGAATTGTGTCAGGATGTGGCCCGAATCCACAGCGTAATTCATGCCTGTTCCGAGGAAGATTATTACAGATCCAAGCTGGTGGAACGTCATGCGAAGAGCCTGATTGGCGAAGGTGAAGCCATGAAAGAATGGGATCGTAGTCGTCTGCAAGATGAGTTGGTTAGGCTCGATGGGGAACAATTTGAACGGAAAGCAGGTCTCCTCAAAGAAAAGCATCCACTTGGTATACAGGTCAACCTCGATACAGGAGTGGCAAATGGGGTGTTGGTTGTTCGCACTTTGACAGAATGTGCTCATATCATGAGGCAGATTGTGACAAACAGGTTGGCACTTAGAATCGAAAGGGATAACAGCGGGAGTCTTCGCCTAGTGGAGGAACGGACCAATTGCACCTACCGGATAATGGTCAGCGATCCCGTTTTGGCGAACTCATTCTGGAATTTTTATAGGCCTTGGATTAGCGAGCGTCGGAGCCGGAGTTAAAGTGTATGCGTGACATGGTGTTTATCAGCCATGCAAATGCTGAGGACAATGACTTCACGCTTTGGCTTGCACTGCAAGTAGCAAAGGCCGGATTTCCTGTCTGGTGCGATCTTACCAAACTGCTAGGTGGGGAGGACTTTTGGAAGGACATTGAACAGGCGATACGAGAAAGAACGGTAAAGTTTGTGTACGTGCTCTCTAAGACATCGAATGCAAAAGATGGTCCTCTTCAAGAGCTGCAGGTCGCGGCCAATGTTTCACGGGATAAAAAGTTTCAGGATTTCATCATTCCAGTTCTTATTGATGAGTTGCCTCCTCGAGAATTCAGCATTCAGTTAGCTCGGCTTAATGCTATCCCCTTCAATAAAGGATGGGCAGGTGGGCTCAAAGACCTTCTAGGAAAACTGGATCGTGATGGGGTGGCGCATAGTTCAAACTTCTCTCCCTCTGCTGTTGCCACTTGGTGGCGCGAGCATTTTGGTGCATCGCAAAGTGTGCAAAATGAGTGCGAGCAGTACCTTTCAAATTGGTTCCCCATACAGATTCGTCCCTCAATTCTCTTTTGCCATTACCTATCTCGAACTCAAATGGGAAAGATTGAAATTCAATCAGAACTTCCTTATCCAGGATTTCAGCACGAGCATATCCTGATGTCGTTTGCTCCAGCTAAGGATTTCATCGGGCGGCTGGGAGACTCTATTGTCATTACGGAGAGCAAGTCTTATTCAATTGAAGGCGTACTGAGCGGTCGGGAATCCCTGGGGTTTTGTAGCACCAGGGACATAAAAAGCTTTGTGTCACGACTACTGTCCCAATCGTGGGAGAAATGCATTAGAGATAATGGACTATCCTTTTACCTCCTTGCAAATGGGTCGAAGTGTATCTATCCAACTAAAGTGCAACTTGGTGACGGAGTTGTGTCGTTTACAGGCATGTCGGGGAAAAAGGCGTCGAGAAATCTCATAGGCTATAAAACGGTTAAGGCTACTGCCAGTGAGGATGAATACAGAAGGCTATGGCATTTTGGACTGTCAGCTGCTCCTCTTGTTCATCCTACTCCAGCGTTCGCAATAAAAGCACACGTGGTGTTCACCAAGGATGGATCCTTAGTTCTGGAGAACAAGCGGGTGCTTCATAGCGCTCGACGGAGCCAATGCAAGGACTGGTGGAATGACGACTGGCGGGACAGAATGCTTGCAGCTATGGCTTGGCTTAGTTCTGGTAATTCAGAAATTAGTATTTCTGTAGGATCTGACTCATTTATGGCAATTGCGACGGAACCAATAGGGTTCAATAGTCCTGTGTCTTATCAGGATCCTGATACTGAACTTGAAGCGCTTGATGAGATGGCCGACGAGGAAGAGGATGCTGATAACGATTCTCTTTTAACCGAGGATCAGCCAAAGAATTCAGATCAGGAATCGAATTAATGGATCTTATTAAAATCAATGAGCCTGGGCTTCTCTTCAAGTATGGGCAATCAATGGAGGATCCAAGAGATGGTCTGAGTCTATTTGGACCTCTTGACGAAGGTAAGCCCTATGGGATTCGCGCCGGAGTAATTGGAACAAAAGATGGGATTAAGCGATACAAGAATTGGGTCCGGAAGATCCAGGGACCCATCGCCTCGTCCAAAGGACGAACTGCACGTCCTCCTTTCCCCGGGATCGAAGCAGCATTTCGGATCCCCTGGGTGCCTGAACCCCAGATAGCTATCGAAATTTCTGAGGTGGAGCTGAAAGCGTCTCTTTATCTTGACGATAAGTATCAGCGGGTTTTTAAAACGGTGGATGTCTATGCCCGACGAATTATCGAAGCGATTCGGCAGGAGGATACCAAGGTTGATCTTTGGTTTGTTGTGATTCCGGATGAAGTTAAACGGTATTGTCGTCCCATGTCGTCTGTGGAAACTGGGCTTCAAATTGTGGCCCAATCAAAACTGCCGGTAGCATATGCCAAGTCACTCCAGTCATTCCCTTCTTTGTTTGAGGAACACAACATTGCTGCCGTGCCGTATGCATACGAGGTTAACTTTCATAATCAATTGAAAGCCAGATTGCTTGAATATGATGCACCAATTCAAATTCTGCAAGAAAGCACGATTGCGCATCGGGAATTCCTTAATAAGTTTGGTGTTCCCAATCGCAACCTAGAAGAACTCGAGTCAGCCATTGCATGGAATATTGCGACCACCGCTTTTTACAAAGCTGGAGGGCGTCCGTGGAAGATTGGAAGTATTCGGGATGGTGTTTGCTACGTCGGTCTAGTCTTTAAGCAGGATGACAAGAACGCAGAGCCTGGCTCATCGTGCTGTGCCGCGCAGATGTTTTTGGATTCTGGAGATGGCGTGGTTTTTAAAGGGGCTGTTGGACCTTGGCACCGTCCAGGCAAAGGGGGCTTTCATCTTAAGAAAGAAGCAGCACGTGAGCTAATACAACTCGCTGTCAACTCATATGCTCAGAAACAAGGAGCCCCTCCCAAAGAACTCTTTCTGCACGGCAAGGTGCGATTTAACGATGAAGAGTGGGAGGGTTTTGAAAGCGGGGTTGGATCAGCAACCAATTTAGTTGGAGTGAGAATCCGCGACACCGGTGACATCAAACTGTTCAGAAAGGGCAAGCATCCTGTTTTGCGTGGCGTGGCCTTTGTCCGAGATGATCGAACAGCTTTCGTTTGGACAAAAGGCTTCACGCCAAGGCTACAGACTTACCCGGGGAGAGAGGTTCCCAAGCCACTTCTGGTCGATGTCTGTCGCGGGAAAGTCGCAATTGAAACCGTACTTAATGACATCATGGCGCTGACGAAACTAAATTACAATGCCTGCATCTTTGCAGATGGTGAGCCGGTCACCCTCAAATTTGCTGATTCAGTCGGCGAGATACTGACGGCTGGTCCATTGGGAGAGCTCCCGCCCCTGCCTTTTAAGTATTACATCTAAGGATGTTCGTAGACCGCGAATGTTAATGACTCTTCTTTCAGCCAATGACTCCACTGTCAGTGGCGAATGTGACCTGCCCCCTGTGGTTGTGCCATTCCCTATGTGACTAGGTGACCCAAAACCCGAAAAGTAGGCCAGGGAGAGCGTTAGGCTGGCTGGCGCTTGACCCCTCCCCAAAAACTAGACCGCGGGGAGCTGGAAATTCGGTACCTCCTGCAACCCGGTCTTGACCGCTTGCTCAGCAAATTCTCGGGGCGTGAGATCCCCCAGAGAGCCATGCGGCCGATGCTCATTGTAGTCGATCCGCCATGCTTCAATCTTCTGTCGGGCATCATGCAGTGAGACAAACACATGAGTGTTCAAACACTCGTCGCGGAAGCGCCCGTTGAAACTCTCAATCACCGCGTTCTCCACGGGTTTGCCGGGCCGAATGAAATCCAGCTTCACACCGTGGGCATAGGCCCAGGCATCGAGCGCCTTCGAGGCGAATTCACTGCCGTTGTCGACGGTGATCATGTGAGGGTACCCGCTCCGTTTGGTGATGCGCTCCAAGGCCATCACGACCTTGGTTCCCGTGAGGGTGAAATCCACCTCAATTAATTGACTATGGCGACTCCAGTTATCCACGACGGTCAAGGCACGAAACCGCCGCCCATCGAGCAATGTGTCGGCGACAAAATCCATACTCCACCGCTCATTCTTCTGACTGGGGGATGGCGGGACCACCCGCAAGTGGCTGGCTCGCTTCCGCCGCCGAGTCAATCGTACGGCCAGCCCTTCTTCGCGATAGATGCGATGTACCCGTTTTTTATTCACTATCCAACCCTCCCGTCGGAGCAACACATGGAGCCGGGCATACCCAAAGCGTGGACGAGCTTGGGCCAACTCTCGCAACCGCTGGCGAAGGGCGGTATCCTCGCGCCGATGGGCCCGGTAGAGCCAGGTCGATCGATTGCATCGCACGAGCCTGCACGCGGCTCGCTCACTGATCGGGAAGGTGCCAATCAAGTGCCGCACCCGTTCCCGTTGGCGTGCAGGCGTTACAGCTTTTTTATGAGCACCTCCTGCAGCATGACTTTATCAAGCGTCAAATCGGCCACCAATTGTTTCAATTTCCGATTCTCTTCCTCCAGCTGCCGCAGCCGCCGAATTTCGGCCATCGCCATCTGCCCATACTTTTTTCGCCAGAGATAGTACGTTTGCTCACTGACCCCCAAGGCGCGGGTCACCTCCGCAACCGGGACCCCCGCATCCACTTGCCGCAAGGTCGTGGCAATCTGCTCTTCCGAAAATCGACTCTTTTTCATCGCGCGCCCTCCTTGGTGAAAGGGCTGCAGAGTAGCCAAGTTTTCCAGTTGTCGCTGGTCCAGTTTTTCGGGAGGACGTCACAGGTCAGCATGGTACTCAGCATTGATAAGCTTGTTGGCAGTAAACGGTAGCCACGAACAGTGGCAATCACGGCAAGTTATAGATTCGCATCACGCTCGCGATAAGAAATGCCACCTCACAGAAAACCCGCATCCCGGCCTTCTCAATTAGTTTTATAACCTCGTCAGCTTAGCTCCCTTAAGGGATTACGGAGAGAGTCCTGTAAGGTTTTACATCACCTCTCAATTGTTTCAGCTTGACATGCTGGTAATTCATCGTGTACCTTCCCATTATATAAAAGAGAACGATCGGTCTACTTTTATCTAAGAAAGTGGAGAAACAGAATGAAAGCCAGCTCTGTTATGAAATTGTGTTCCACATTTTAAGTTGCGATATCACAATGGGGAGTCACATGAAAACGAATGTACATCTTTTTTATTTAGGTTTGGTAGCGCTCACAGTGCTGCTTTCTCCTAGCCTTACCCATGCGATGTCAGGCATGGAGATGTCCCATGGAGAAAGTGGGCAAATGTCCTCCTCACTTCAAAAAAGTGTAGGGGAGCCAATCAACTCATCGGAAGCTGAAGTTGAGATGACTTATAGCGCCGATGGGAATACCGTCATCTTTGTCTCTGGGCGTCAGGGAAGTATTCCCTCACCAGGAAGTCCTTATAGCTTCGACATTTGGATGTCTCACAAGATGGACGGGATCTGGCAGGCCCCGGTTCATTTGGGATCGAATATTGATCCCACCGTTGGGCCAAACATCAATACGTCTGCGTGGGAGTTGGAACCAAGTCTCTCGGAGGACGGGAATGTTATTTATTTCACGAGATATGAACCGGGCAACCTCTCGACCGGCGACCTCTATGTAACTCAGAAACTCAATGGTGTCTGGCAACCGGCGAAGAACTGGAATGATGTCCCGGAACTTCCCCACCTCAATACTCCAACCGGGGAGGAGCACTGCCCGATTATTGCCTCCGACAGTCTAATTTACTTCAACTATCAGCAACCGGGAGTCACGCAAGACAGTGATATCTGGAAAGTCGAAAAGAAGAATGGTGTATGGCAGAAGCCAGAGAGCCTTGGACCACGAATTAATTCCCCTTACCGTGACCACATGCACTGGACCGGTTTGTCAAAAGATGGGAAGAGCCTCATCGTGACCAGTACGCGCACTGACATGGGTTCGCGGGGAGGGCATGATATGTGGATTTCTTATCAGAATTCACAAGGCACATGGCAGGAGCCGTTGAATCTTGGTGATACCCTTAACACAGCCGGTGAGGACATGTGTTGGACCTTTACGCCTGATGGGAAAACATTTGTCGGCAGTCATGGACCCTACGGTTCCTTTAATCACGATATTATGTCAGTTCGCAAAGATGATGTGCCTCTGCTGAGGAATTTCGAGCCGATTGGACCACCACCAAATCTGCTAGCCTCCGGCAAAGAGAAGGCCGCCAATAGCAAATGACCAATATGAAACAGGAGGAAATTCGCACAGCATGGCGATAGTGGCAATGGCAGGATGTTCTTCTTTCCTCGATCAGTGTTTACGATCACGCGGTGGGTTGGGATCATTGCCCCGGCCCATCGTGTCGGAATCCCTGAAAGAGCCACCTCTACCTTGAATACGGACTTCGCCTCCTCCTAGATTATCAACAATCTCCTTGGCCCGCTTCTCAGCTTCTTTCTGCGTAGAGTGAAAGGAGCTTGATCGTCCCGCCTTAGTTTTTTTCACCGCTCAGCCCTCATGATGCTTGACGACGAAGCGATCATTCTTAGCCATCGGCCCCTCCTTTGGTCAGCGACAAAAAGAAAGCCCCGTCCTCTTCCGAGGGCGGAGCTTAGTTGAACACCGCAGTTTTTATATTCTGTTCCTGATAGCGTTTCCGCCACCCGTTCAAAATATTTCCACTGCCCCGTTCGATTCATACCCTATCGGATACAGAACTTGGCCAATACTCGGAAAAACCCTAAAACTGAGCGCCTTCCCGCTGACGATTAGCCGGAGAAGCCCAGGCGGCTCTTCTGCGATCATGGCAGCGAATTTTGCAGTCAACTGGTCGATCTTTGGGCCTATCAGCACCACATGCACATCGATTGCTCACGACCCGGACAGCCCACGGACAACGCCCATGTAGAATCCTTCAATGCGACGTTTCGACGGGAATGTCTCAACGTACACTGGTTCGAGTCGCTTGATGAAGCCCAAGCACGGATTGAAGCCTGGCGGTGGGAATACAATGAGAGTCGCCCACACCGGGCACTCCAGGATCAGACCCCAGCCGAATTTGCCAAGCGGGCCGCGGAGAATCTGCTCCGTGACCCTGTCATCACCGCTGGAGACTCTCCTTAACTTTGGTACAGAAATCGAGGGCCGACCAACGGTGCGCCTAGCCACATAGGGAATAGTACAACCACAGGGGGCAGGTCAGCATGGTACTCAGCATTGATAAGCTTGTTGGCAGTAAACGGTAGCCACGAACAGTGGCAATCACGGCAAGTTATAGATTCGCATCACGCTCGCGATAAGAAATGCCACCTCACAGAAAACCCGCATCCCGGCCTTCTCAATTAGTTTTATAACCTCGTCAGCTTAGCTCCCTTAAGGGATTACGGAGAGAGTCCTGTAAGGTTTTACATCACCTCTCAATTGTTTCAGCTTGACATGCTGGTAATTCATCGTGTACCTTCCCATTATATAAAAGAGAACGATCGGTCTACTTTTATCTAAGAAAGTGGAGAAACAGAATGAAAGCCAGCTCTGTTATGAAATTGTGTTCCACATTATTACCAGTTTTATTGTTGACAAGTGATCTGTCTCACGCCATGCCGAGTATGCACGGAACCGAAGGCCGTAAAGCGACTGAGCCACCGGCTGCATCGAAAGATATGGGAGCACCGATCAATTTGCCCGGCTCAGAAATAGAAATCACCTACAGCGCAGATGGCAACACAGCCATTTTCGTGTCAACCGGCAAGGGCAGTATCGAATCATCCGGCACTCCCTTCAATTTCGATATCTGGATGGCGCACAAGGTGGATGGTGTATGGCAGGAACCGGCTCATCTCGGTTCTGATATGGATCCGACCGTAAGACCCAATATCAATACAGCAGCCTGGGAGCTGGAACCCAGTTTTTCAGATGATGGTAATGTCATCTATTTCACACGATATGAACCGGGTAATCTGCTGCCAGGTGATCTTTATGTCGTTCAGAAAGTGAAAGGTGGATGGCAGTCGGCCAAAAAGTGGAACGATGTTCCGGAACTTCCCAGTATCAATACCCCGATTGCGGAAGCGCATTGTCCGATCATCGTTTCTGACAGCCTGATTAATTTCAACTACAGCCAGCCGGGTGTCCTCAGTAAATCTGTATTTTCTAGCCAAGTATTAAAAAATCAGGGAAGACCGCTCTGGCTTAGTCCCGCATGGATCATCTGAAACAGTTCAGAAATCAAACGACATAACCAGGAGGCACATGGTAATGAGATCAATACGCATTTATATCTGCGCACTGCTTTTCTCTCTGCCTACCAGTTTGGCACTTGCAGATAGCAATTCTCATCACATGAGGACACATGATCAGAAACAATTGGGATCTGTCCATTTCCCGATCTCCTGCACCCCTGCTGCGCAAGCACAATTCGATCAGGCAGTCGCAATGCTGCATTCATTCTGGTATAGCGAAGCGGAAAAAGCTTTTCATCAGGTTACAGTTACCGATCCCGACTGCGCCATGGGTTATTGGGGTATTGCAATGAGTCTTTACCAACAGATATGGGCAACCACACCAACACCAGATGAAGCACAAAGAGGACGCGCTGCTGTCGAAAAGGCACGAAGTCTGACGATCAAATCCGCCCGGGAACAGGCTTACCTGGATGCAATCGCCACCTTATATCCAGCTAGTAACAACGACAATAGCTACCACACCCGGAGACAAGCCTATCGGCAGGCTATGGAGCGAATCTACCAACAGTATCCGGATAATGAAGCCACTGTTTTTTATGCACTATCACTGCTTTCCGGTGTTTCCTACAATGACAAAAGCTTTACCAAACAGAAGCAAGCCCTGCGGTTACTGCAACAGGTCATGAAAAATGAGCCACAACATCCCGGTGTAATTCACTACATCATTCACAATACTGATTACCCAGGACTCGCGCATCTTGGGCTGGATGCCGCACGAACTTATGCCAGAATCGCTCCCGCCGTACCGCATGCACTGCACATGCCATCCCACATTTTCATTCGGCTGGGTTTGTGGCAGGAAGCGATCAAATCCGATCTGGCAGCCTATCAGATTGCGCTGGATCATGACCGACAGCATGGCACATCCGCCGACTACTGGAATGAGCGTATCCACTTTGTGGACTATCTGCTTTACGCTTACCTGCAGCTGGGTGAAACAGAAAAAGCTCACGCCATTGTGCAACAGGTATTAGCTACCGATAACATACAGCCGCAAAATACTGTTACAGCCTATGCCTATGCTGCCATTCCGGCACGCTATGCTGTCGAGCGCAGTAACTGGCAGGAAGCTGCAAACCTCCAGATTTATCCGACAGATTTTCCATGGCAGCAATTTGGCTGGTGTGAAGCGTTGACTCATTTTGCCAAAGGTATCGGCGCTGCGAGAACCGGTAATATTGCGAAAGCAGACAAACACCTGAAACGACTTGAGGTACTACGTGATCTTGATCGGACAGCGCATCAGGACTACTACGCCGAACAAATTGAAATCCAGCGCCTGGCCGTTGCCGCCTGGATCGCAGCAGCCAAGAATCGGATCGATGAGGCATTGCAACTGATGCGTGCATCAGCTGATCTGGAAAACGCGACCGAGAAAGACAACGTCACTCCCGGTGTCATCATTCCGGCACGGGAACTGCTCGGCGAAATGTTGCTGATGCTGAAACAACCAGAAGCCGCATTGGAAGAACTGGAAGCATCGCTGAAACTCACGCCCAATCGCCGCAATGCAATTTTGCAAGCGATCCAGGCAGCCAAAGAAGCAGGCAATCAGGTTAAAGCTCGTTATTATGAGCAGCAATACCGACAGTTGCAGGAGGATTCCAGCCAGCCGTAGCTACAAAGTAGCTGAAACTTTAACAATTTTCGCAAATTTCATCAGGCTTGTCTGTTTGTGTCTGATCGGGGAATTATGCTGCCATTTCCATCACAGTCAGACGCGCGTTGTCTAAAGCTAGTTACATCGCTGTCCGGCAAAATAACTACTGGCGCTGCAAGTGGTCCGCGGCTGACTAAGAGGGCTATAAAGTAAGCGCGGTAACTGGGTTTACATAGTGCTCGATTATTCATGAAAGTTGCTCTTTGTACGTAGATCACTCGATGCACAATTCGAGCTCTGAAAGCGTAAAGACCTAAGGCAACGGTTGTGACCGGATGATCCCAAAATCTAGCGCCCTTCAAGAAGGATGTCCGAAAGGAAGCTTTTATGAATGAAGGTCTAAAGAAAATAAACCGACGAAGGTTCTTGCGGCAAAGCGCGGGTTTCATGGGATTGGCAGCAGCCGGTCTTGTCATGCCTTCCGTGCATGCCGAAGAGCCCATGCCATCGGATGACCCCATGCGGGTACCTGGGGCATTACCTCGCCCCTATGGTGAACGATCGCCCTTTGAGAAACAGCAGCGTTTGGGCGGAGCCGGGCTGGGAGTACCTCACGGATGGGGCGCCAATGCCCCGAACAACTTCTACTCAATGACACCGCTTCAAGACCTCCATGGGATCATGACACCGTCCTCGCTACATTTCGAACGGCACCATAACGGCGTCCCTGCCATCGATCCAACCCGCCATCGTTTGTTGATTCATGGGCTGGTGGACAAGCCGTTGAACTTCACCCTCGAGGACCTGCACCGTTTGCCTGCCGTCTCACGGATCGCATTCCTGGAATGTTCCGGGAATACCTGGCGTGGATGGCGGGAGGCGCAGGACGTGACGGTCCAGGACACTCACGGAATGACCAGCACCAGCGAATGGACCGGCGTCAAACTCTCGACCCTCCTCGAGGCGGCCGGCATGCGTCGTAATGCCCAGTGGATGCTGGCGGAAGGCAGCGATGCAGCCGGTCTAGATCGCAGCGTTCCTCTCACAGAGGAAGTCCTGCAGGAGGCGATGATTTGCTACGGCCAGAATGGCGAGGCATTACGGCCTGAGCAGGGATATCCGCTGCGGCTTTTCCTGCCGGGGTTCGAAGGCAACATCAACGTGAAGTGGCTCCGCCGGCTGAAACTGGGAACCGCGCCGTTCATGACGCGCTGGGAAACGGCTAAGTATACTGAGCTAATGCCGGATGGGAAGGCCTATCAATTTACGCTGGTGATGGATGCCAAGTCGGTCATCACCTATCCGTCAGGCCGACAACACATTCATCCCGGTTTTCATGAAATCAGCGGTCTGGCCTGGAGCGGGCGGGGACACGTGGCGAAAGTCGAGATCAGCGTGGATGGCGGACGAGCTTGGCAAACTGCTCAGCTCCAGGAGCCGGTGCTCCCGAAATGTCACACCCGATTCCGTTTTCCCTGGCGATGGACCGGCCAAGAGGCGATCTTGCAAAGTCGGTGTGTCGATGAGACGGGGTATGTCCAACCATCACGACAGGATCTCGTGAAGGTGCGCGGAACCAATTCGTTCTATCACTACAACGCGATTCAAAGCTGGAAGGTAGAGCGCGATGGATTGGTTCGGAATATCTATGCATAAGCGCCTCGGGCTTAGCCTGGGCCTCGTGGCCCTTGTTCTCGGTTACATGATTCCCGGTTGGTCCGCTGAGGATGTGGGCACGCAGGGGATCGGCCGTTTGGCGACCGAAGAAGACATCCGAGCGTGGAATATTGATGTGTCTCCCACAGGGGAAGGATTGCCTCCGGGAAAAGGAACGGTGAAGCAGGGATCTCAGGTGTTCGCCGCTAAATGCGCAGCCTGTCATGGTCCGACCGGAGTGGAGGGGCCGAAAGATAAGCTGGTCGGCGGTCAGAACACGCTTGCGACTCCCCAGCCGATCAAGACCATCGGCAGTTACTGGCCCTATGCGACGACCTTATATGACTACATCTATAGGGCTATGCCCTTTCCCGCACCACAGTCTCTCACGCCGGATGAAGTCTACTCGGTGATTGCCTGGCTTCTGTTTCAGAATCAGATCATCGCGGAAGAGGCGGTGATCGACGCACAAACGCTCCCAAAGGTGCAGATGCCGAACCGGAACGGTTTTATTCGTGACCCGAGACCCGATGTGCGCTAGCCAGCTACGGATCATTGGCGTGGAGGGGGAGAGCGATGGCATCTCAAACGCATTCGAAAAACGGCATAGTCCACGTTCCTAGCAAGTACTCGGTGGATGAGTGACCTGCCCCCCCTCAAGGGGCTGAATTATGCCGGAAACTCTCCGTTAATGTGGTTCAAAAATCCGGGGGCCGACCACCTTTTTCCATCATCTTGAGCGAAGTCTAGCGGGATGGGAATGCTCGATGAAGCGCTTGAAAAAACTGGAATCAGAGAATGTCCAACTTAAACGGTTGCTGTCAGAATCGATTCTGGATGTCTGGAATCGATTAAGGCTTGGAATTCATCAGTAGGCGCTATTAATAGGCGTAGTAGCATGGCGTCCAGCTCAAGACGATTTACACTATTACCAGAGCACCTCGGCAATACAGATTTATTGTGTTTTTTGTAAAATATCCTGAGCAGCTAGCTGGCCTATACGTGCTATTTTGCTACTACCGGTAATCATTGCCGTCACGATAGCCCCGTCGATCAGCAGATTCAGTTTCTTCGTTACCATCCCCGGGTCCCTTACACCACTTTCCGCCACCATTGCCTGAAGCTTGGCGCTAATTTTCTCTCTGTGATGGTTGGCGACTTCCTGTATCCAGCTATTGCTCTTTTCATGTTCTGCCACAGCATTAATAAACACACAGCCATAAAAACCATCACTATCGAACCAGACTCGCATCAAATCAAACAGTGCCAGAACACGGTCGACCGATGAGCATTCCATAGCCGGCAGATCGGAGTTGAACCAGCGATACCATATACCTGCTTCCTCCTCAAATACAGCCTTGAGTAAGTTCTCTTTCGAACCATAGTGGGTATAGAGACTGCGCCGGGATACACCGGATTCTTCAATAATCCTAGCAATCCCTGTTGCATGAATACCTACCTGGCAGAACAAACGACGGGCCGTCCGCAGTAGTTTTTGCTCTACTGATATTTTCCTGGGCATTATCGTTAAGCTAATCCGACATACCGATATTGGTCTTCATATTTAGATGATCCTTGGTCTTCAGCTAGGCTATTGAAATAAAAATACATGTACTCTATTTCGTTCCAAGTTGTCTCCTGATTCTTTTGGCGATTTTGCCAGCTTCAATACGAATTTCCCGTAACTGGCCACTGAGTGGATTGATTTGTCCAATAAAATAAAGACGAGGTGCTCCATCAAATCCCTGATCCCCAGAAATTTCCGGTCTGCCTTTCTCGTCAGTAATGTTTGGTATCTGAACCAGCTCAGGAATCCCGGTACGGAAACCGGTTCCAGCAACGATGACTTCAGGTTCCAAGGTTATCATTGCATTATCATCGTTCCGCGTGACTCCGACAGCACGTAACACATGTACGGCCCGACCCGATATTTTCTGTATCGGACCAACGATCTTGATTCGGGCACTGCGAACATTACCAGCGAAAGGACCATACAAAATCGGTACTACATTATTGGTTGCATATTGTTCGGTGAGAGGCATGGATGGAAATGGAAGACCATATGCTGTCAAATCGCCTATCATTCTGCGTTGCACAAGGCTCAGCAACATATCTATCAAATTATTGGGTAAATGTTTCAGCCATATTCCCCAGCCTACAAACGGGATACCACAAATGCTTTTGGGCAAAATGTACGGTGGTGTTCTAATCGACATCGTTACTGAGTTTGCATATTCAGTCAGTCTGCAGGCGATTTCAGCTGCAGAATTACCGCTACCGATCACGAGCACGCGTTTTCCCACGTAATCTTGTGCACGTTTGAATGTTGAAGAATGAATTATTTTCCCTGGAAAAGTTTCTCTTCCTTCCCATTCAGGAATCTTCGGAATACGGCAAGTTCCGATTGCCATGACAACAGCACGGGATTTAAATTGATTCCCGTTGCTGCTTGTAGCCAACCAGATATCACGATCATGGTCATAGTTGACTTTCTCGATATCGATCCCGGTTTGCACAATGAAATCACCTTGAGCAGGAAAGGTTTCAAGCAGACGCACGACCTCATCACGCGCAGGCCATGCCCCAGCAGATCGTGGAAATACACTGCCTGGCAGAGCTGAAAAGAAACGACCCGTGTTCAGGCGCAAACCATCGTAATGATTACGCCAGACATCCCCAACAGCAGGCGTACGTTCCAATACTAATGGTATTAGCCCTGCTTTTTTCAGCTCATAGGCAGTTGATAAACCTGCCGGGCCGGCACCGATTACTGTTACATCTAGAAGTTGCACGCTAGAGTTCTGGTGTGTAATCGATATCGCGATGCTTTTGACGTGGCGTAAATGTTTCATGAGGCGATTTGGGAGGTGTTCCACCCATCTCTACGTACTTGGCGATCTCTTTCCTGAGCTCATGAACTTTCTGTTTATGATCTTCTATCACTGGCTGAATTTGCTGTTGCAGCCTTTGACGATGAGTAAGCTGTTGATCAATAAGCGATTGCATTTCGCCTTTGTCTCGAACACGGCAGTTTTCCGTTTCGCGTTCATTATGTTCCCGGATTTTTGAGTACTTCCCGGTTATCCGAAACCAAATCCCCTTGAAGCCCTTCGGTAATTTTTGCGAACGTTCAAGGGATTCTTGTTGCCAACGATTTTCCTGCTTCTGCTGTAACTGGCTTCGCTCGTTTTGATGCTGATGCTGCAGGCTACGCTTCTTTTGGATGAAGGGTTGAATCTGTTTTTTTAGACAGATTTGATTCTCCTGGATATAGGTCTTCAATCTGTCGGTCATGCGCTCGGCAATCCTCGCTTTGATCTCATGAGTGCCGGGAAGGACTTCCGCAGGGCCTAGGCGTTCTTGTAGCGCTTTGGTTTTGACTTTTAGCCAACGGGATAAGGAATACACTTCTCCGCGATAATCGATGGCCACATAACCGCGCCGATCCCCTTTGGCCAGATGCAGGCCATAATGCTGCAAGGCTTGCTCGAACGATGACCGGTTATCCGATACCGCCCAGCAGTTGTGAAACATCGATTGAAGTGCTTTGGGGTCTTCGCCCTGGCGTTTCGCTTGCTGCCATTCGCGCAGGGAATAATTCAGCGGGTCCCGGTTATTACCATCCAGCAGACCTTGCGGCATCTTCCAGCCATGTTCGTAGAACAACTCGCGCGACACATCGCGCAGCTTTATTTTGTAGAAGGGGAGATTGATGGCCTTCATCTCCTCGCAATCGATCCTGGACCACACGACATGCGCGTGTCGTCGGCCTTACTTTTCATGGAACACGATGGCTCGGGGTTGGTTATCGAGGCCAAGTTTCTGTTCGATGGTTGTTATAGCCGCCTCAAACTCATCGACCGAGACTTTCTCGTTTGGCGGCGGATTCAGGCTCAACGAAAACAGGAATTGCGTCGCGCGTGTACCACGGCTGACCGCATAGGCTTCATGCAACGCAGAATGTAAATTGTCGGACATGAAACCACGCAGCTCATGGATATGGACATGCTCGTTATCCTCTACCTTCATCAGGTGAGCCGCGGGCTGCTTTCCACCACCGCGTTGGTTGCCTTTTAGGATCATGGATGTAAGCCGAGCGCTTGCATGAGGGCCATCCGCAGCCATTGAACCCCGGCACAGGCTTCCTGCAACGATTTCTCGGTCTCCAGCGTGAGAGGGAGGGAGCCGCTGTTCGCGGCCTTGGCGAGTTGGTTCAGGTTATTGGCGATCCGGCTTTTACCGAGTTCTGCTAGGACGCTGGCGAGTGCCTGATGATCCTTAACAGGGCGCTTGGCTCTCCTTGCAGCCCGGTGAGGGGCAGGTTCATCGAACAGCCTGGATCGGATATAGGCTCCAAGCGGCATGTCTCCGGCGTCTCGTTCCAGCCTTGCCCGCTCCTCGAAGGTGAGACGGAGGGAGAATGGCGGGGGTCGTTTGTCTGAATTGGGCTGTGATCGGCCTGGTCTTGCACCCATCTGGAACACCCCGGACAGCGGCGGACCCGCCTGTAAGTCCTTTATACCGCTCATGCATAGGGTGTCTGGGAAAGGGAGGCCTGGGCATTAAGATGGTGGTTCCATTCCTCTAGCGTTTTAAATAAATTTTCGGTATCTAAAGGCGTCGCTGGGTTCGAACTTTCTCCAGCCGGGCGCGCCTTCCGGCCCACCCGGATGCAACGCATGGTATGACTCTAATTCGTTTTTTCGTTCAAGGGCCATGATTCCTTGGATCATAGCCTTTCTTCTAGATCACACACCCACCAACGCCACAATCTTCATGACATCCGTTTCAGTGTGCGCACAGCAGGGGCAATAGATCTCCCCATGTCTGATCTCAGGAAAGACGATCTCCAAGCCAAGGATTCGTAGGCAACGTCGGACAGAACGCCGCACGTTCATCACCGGTTTGCCTGGTGCTAACCGCTTTGGTGATAACCATTCATAGGCATGGGGGAGAAGGTCGCCGATCGTGTCGACTCCTCGCTGTTTCAGATCCTGCTGCGCGCGAGTGCTGAGCAACAGACTTGCGATGGGTTGTGACGCAAACCGCCGCACTTCATCAGAAGGGAGGCGGCGTCCCGTCTTCCGATCAAGCATCCGCTGTGTCATGAAGCAATAGGTTGCATCGAGCACTACACCGGACCGTCCATCAAGAGCAGCGAAGATGTGTTCGATGAGACTTTCGTCGCAGCGACGTTGCTCGCGAATTGAGTGACCGAGCCGTGCCGCTCGTTTTGTTATGGACACACCTTTGCGTGCTTGGTCCCACTCGGAGCGTGCCCAGGGACTCAGTCTTGAACAGACGGCGTCGAGTGCTGTGTATTTCGCCGGATGGTTTACAACAATGTCCATTGTGAGCGTCGCCAATCGATCCTTTTGCATAGTGGTCCGTCCTTCCTTTCATCTGGTCCGTGTTAATTTGAAAGTCCTCAAGCCACATGAGCGGCCCTATGCTCCATGTGGTTGCCCAGACAGGAGACGCAGGAAGCGAGTGGCGCGGTGGTAGTTATGAGGAAGGTCAGCTCTTAAAACTATTCCCTTGAGGTAGGAGAGGCTGTACACAAGTGGGGAGAGACTTAGTATAGTTATACTAATGTAGTATAAATAATATTATATTTAACTTATGTTCCGCATCATAGTGAGCAAGAACTAAGCATCTGGGGAGAGAAGTTTGTTGTTAATGAGAACAAATCTGGCGTATCATGTCCACATGCACTGTGCCATCGCTCAAGCCTGACATGCTGCGGAGAGCTTAATTCTTCGGGCAAAGCTGCAAGAAGTTGCGCCGCTTCACTAACGTTTGGAACGGACTCGTCCCTTGTATCAAGTAGAATTTCATCAAGGCACTTTGGCATTCACTCGGCGCCTGCGGTCCTGCCGACAAGCACAGGAGACATTCACAGGCTAGCTTGGCATCGCCTTCCAAGAAGGACGGTTTAGGCGAAGTTTGTGCTTGCGCCTCATGGGTGATGGCGAGGATACTCACTCCCACAAGGATCATGATCCATTTGCGTCTCTTCCACCAATGCATGTGGCTTTCCTCCGTATGCTCCGATTGAATGTTCTCGATGCCTTAAATCAACGGCCAGCTCGCGTCCGCTCCAAGGCAGGGCTCCGCGTGACATTCTGTGTGCTAGCGGTCCGCGCGACTGTATGATCGAAGCGAGGCACAACCGGTTCCTGCATGGCGGCACTCACCGCCTCGCTCAGTTGCTGCTGTTCACGAACTCCGAAAGAGTCGAGTCTCAGGACATCCCATTGATTGCGAGTCGCTGGTTGTGAAGCCATTCCGATTGATGTGCCTGAACCATCCCTTATTGGAGCCTTCACTAGCACTTGCTCATGTGCCTGTTGTACCAGTGCGACCGCATCACCCCGTTGCACCTTCCCCTGTTCAAACGAGCGGCCTAGGTTGATGCCCCAGATCTCTCGTTCTCCACGGTCTGTCCTGACCTTCACAAAATAGCTCTTGGTATTCCGAGCATCATGGTCGTAATGGTCGATTCCGTGGTCAACAACCGTACCTACCACGACTCGCTCACCCTGGAAGCGCTCCTTTGCTTCCTCGATAGCTGCAGCGATCATAGTTGGTGAATCTCCACGAGCGCGCAGGATGGCTTCGAGTGTTGCCACCGCAACCTGTTGACTGGCGTTCAAGACCTTATCCGGTGTTTTGACATGATCCTCCACTGTCCGGTCATGGAGGGCAGTGCGATCGACCTGGTTGTCTACTGTCTTGTCACGAAGCGGGCGAAGATCCGTGCGGTCTTGTGCTCGCGCTAGGTCGATTCCACGCGGCGTATAACCGTCCACATCAAGTCCGGCGATTGTTGCTTGCACCCATGCTTCCGTTTTGAACTCGACGGTGCCGTTCAGCCGCATAGTGGTCCAGCCCTTAGCTTTCGCACGAAGTATCATTCCTTGAATCACACTTGGGTCGTCATGTTCCGTGACCAAGCGCCTCCCCTGATCAGTAAAGGCAATCTTTGTCGGCTCGCCGAGTGCGGTACGGTAATAAAACTGCTCGCCGGCTTCGATAAATCGCTTTCGCAAGGATTCGGCGGCGTCACGCCGCTGATAGAATCGGAGTTGTTCAGCGCCCTGGTCTTGAGTTGAGTCCGTAGGCTTCGTCTCGTCAGTCCGCTTGGCTGCCTGCTCTTCACTCACGCCTATTTCATTCATGGTGTTCCTTCCTCTCTCCTAGCCATACCATTGCGGCCAGATGGACGCCGGATTGGGTTCCTTCACTTCAATCTCCACCCGTCGGTTCTTCGCTCGACCTTTCTTCGTTGCATTGTCCGCGACATGTTGTCCGATCGGGACGATGGTGATCTCGATGATGTTTGGGGCATAACCGTGTGCGGCGAGATAGGCACGGGCCTTATATGCCCGCTGCTTCGCCGTCTCACGTTCAATCCACCGATCCTTGTCTCCGTCCGTATATCCACGCACGTGTAAGCAAGGGCCACGCTTTAGGATGTGTTTCAAGTGGGATTGCAGCTGCTTACTGGGAAGAAACTCAGACCGTCCGACCCGTTCCGACACACGGAAAATGATACTGTCGCGATGCAATTCGACCTGTTCCCGCTCACTCAATTCAATGACGCGTGGTCTCCACGAGTCGGTCTGCTCGTCTACATTCTGAGGTGGAAGGGAAGGGGAAGGCGCTCTTGATGGCCCGATTCTGCAAGCTGGTCCTGTTACTGTCGATCGCTCGTCTTCACTTTGCGCCGTCCTGGTCTGGGACAAGATCTGATCAGACGCAGTTGGGGACGTATCGCCCTTGGACGATGTAGGAGTACTTGTCAGTGGATCTTTCCATGCTGACGAAAGGGGATTGGTCGTGAGAGCGGACGCCGTGACTTTTGAGCCAGATTGGGATTTGCCTTTCGCCATCTCTTGATGTTGCAGTTGCATGAGCGTTAGCGAGGTACTTAGCTCATGGACCTGCTGGGTGAGACTTTCCAGCTGCCTCGTCAGAAGACTTCGCTCCTGTTTCTCACGCTGGTCGCTCTTCATCCGTTCGCGATACTGCTGAATAATCTCGTCACTGTTGATGGGCACGCGAGATGTACCGGAAGGCACCACAGACTTCTGCGCACACGCCAGCGTCGCGGAGCAGGCGAGAAGAATTACAAAAATCTGAAATCGTGCCGGGCGTTTCACGAATGTCGTCATACATCTCTCTCTTCCCTGTCTCGATCCACTAAAGATCGAGCAAGTTTATCGTTCATTTTTTCTATTCTATGAGCTTCTCTTTCTTCGCTCATGGCACTCGCCTTTCCCGAACATTGGCTCGTTGCTCCCAGTCGCAGCTCCTGCTCGACAGTCATTGCACCGTGTTCACGTTCCGCACCACTGGCATTCGTCTGGGCCTTGTCGGTCCATTGCAGCTGAACCACAAAGGCATCAACCAAATTGTTCACTTCTTCGAGCGTCGGTGGGTCGTGCGGCACGACCGGCGGCAGTGCGGTCAGATCAATAGCGAGCTTCGACACGTCAATCGGCTCATTCGGTTGTAGGGGCCGTACTCGCCGTTCGACTTTGGCACGATGGAGTTCCAAATCGAGCGTGGGAATCTCTACGGATAGCTCCCGGTGTATGAAGGCTGCTTCTTCGAGTTCAATCTGGGTCGGCAGCCGTTTCCCGATGGAAGCAAGAAACGGACTGATGCGCTTCAATCGATCGATGAAGACCGGATCGGCATAAAATCGAGCCTTGTCGCAGAGGATCGGTTTCGTATGCATCAAGTTGATGATTGCCCGCTCGACTGCGAGTTCCTTCACCTCCTGAGGCAATAAAAGAGGCCGCGCCTGTTCCGAGCGGGTGGAGCTGGATGATGCGTGCTTGCCATTGCCCCAGGCGAGTGGTCGGCTCGTCCCGGTTGAGATGGCGTCGGCCGTATAGGTGCCGAGCATCTGGGAATAATGCTGCGCGTCTCTCTGTTCGCGAGGCGCAAACAGGATCTGACAAGCATGGTTCGTTACGAAGGTCCGCGCATCCTTATCACCATAGACCGACTCGAGCTGCGACAGACTTTGAATGATAGGGAGTAGACGCAGATTGTAACCGGCCATGAAGCCGACGGCCTTGGCCAGAATGTTGACCCGCCCGAGGGCAGGGAACTCATCCAGGATCACGAGACATTGATGCTTCAACCGGGAGTTCGTCGCGGGTAAGTCGACGGTGTTGTAATGAACCAGTTGTGAGAAAAACAGGTTCACCAGTAACGCCGCGTCGCTGAGGCGATTGGCCGGAATGCCCACATAGATCGACATGCGCTGCGCGCGCACTTGTTTTAAGTCAAAGTCCGTTGCACTCGTTGCCGCATCGAGGATGGGATTGCTAAAGATTGTGAGCGGAGCGGTCAGGGTTGCGAGAATCCCCGCCATGGTATTTTCGCTAGTAGCACAGAACCGGTATAGCGCCGCCGTACAGTCGTCGCTCAATGGGGCGTCGCTCTTGGCCCGAGTGTTGATGAGATCATGCAAATAGTCATTGATCGGCTGACCCTTGCCGGAGGCCTGCCGAAGCACTTCACCGAGACTGCAGGGTAAGGACGGGGTTTCCATCACGTAGAGTGTCAGTCCGAGGAAGAGATTCCGGGCGGATTCGTTCCAAAACGCCTCCTTGATCTGCTCCGTCGGATAGAGCACTTGCCCGATGGCTTGTATTTCCCCCACGCGCCGATTCGGATCGCGATCGACCGCATCCAGTGGGTTCCAGCGATGGGTCTGGCCGTCCGCGCCAAAAGGATTGAAGAGGTAGACATGCTGTCCGTGCGCCTGTCGGAATTTGGACGTGTAGGCGAAGTTCTCCATTTTAATGTCCAAGACCACGACCGACTCATCGTAGTGGAGCAGGTTCGGGAGCACGATGCTCACACCTTTCCCCGATCGAGTCGGCGCCGCTAGCAACACGAATTCCTGACCCCCGTAGACCAAGTATTGCCTCCCCACCTTCCCAACGATCACACCACGCTCTCCATAGAGCCCGGCCTGTTGAATCTCATCATTCGATGCGAACCGCGCCTCGCCATGGAGTGGTTTGCGCCGATTGGTCACAGACAATACGAGTAAGGCGGGGAAGCCGAATCCCACGAATCCTCCGACTGCGGCGGAGAATTGCAGCCGCTTCCGCTGAATTGGATCCTTTGCATAGGCTCGCCAGGAGGCTGGCCAGCTGCTTAGGGAGAGATCTTCTGGCATGTGTTTGTTGGCGAGCGTGAAGATGGCACCGGCGACGGCATCTGCTCCGCAGAGCCCAAGCGGGACATACATCAGCAACACCGCGACTATCCGCAAATGACGGCGTGACATGGGTTCCTCTACGCCTTCATTAGGGTGGCTTCTCCGAATCGCGCCTCGAGTTTCGCGATCGGGTCATAGTGCACTTCCGCCACGTAACGATCTTTACCGATAGGCCGACCATCCTCGTCATAGTGATTCTGTGCGACCACATGGAGAATCACGTCGATGGTCAGGGCCACCAGGCGCTTGAGGGTTGGCACATCGTAGGTCGCCGCCTGTTCGTGCTCTTTGCACATGAAGACATAGCGTTCGGCCGCGAGGGCGCAGGACTCCGCGTGATAGGAGGTGATCGATCCACTGTGGCCGGTGGTGAGGAGCTTCAGGAAGTCGAACGCTTCTCCCCCGCGCAACTCGGCGAGTAAGACTCGATCAGGCTTCATCCGGAGTGTGGAAGCGATCAACTCTGCAGGAGTCACCGTTGCAGCCCCCTGTCCCCCTTTCGCGTATAAAAGATGCACCCGGTTGCCGTGCTTGGGCAGCAACAATTCGCGCACATCTTCGATCGTGATCAGCCGTTCCTGTTCCGGAACCGCCTGACAGATCGATTTCATGAGCGTGGTTTTCCCCGAACCTGTATCCCCCACGACAGCAATGTTTTTCTTAGCCCGCACCGCTGTCCGGATGAATGAGCTCAATTGGCGAGTGGACAGATAGTCCGCCAACTGATGTTCGACTGGATCGAGCTCGGCGGCGCGATCATCCAACGTCACTGCCTTGGCCCACACATAGCGGTTGAAGGCTCCTTCCGCGTCGTACTCGTCGAGGGTCTTGATCCATGCGCTAGGTCGCCGGATCGAGATCGATACGGTTCCTAGTTCCACCGCAGGCGGCAGCACAATTTGCACCCGTTCCCCATCGGGCAACATGGCCGAGAGAATGGGGTGGTGTGGTCCGATTTCCTGCTCAGTCGCAGTCGCGATTGCCGTGGCGAGCGCGGTGAGTCGATCCAGAGTCAGGTCCGGGGCGAGGTGATGCTGCCAGGTGGCACCGATCTCGATATAGACTTCCTGTGGTCGATTGACCACGATCTCCGTCGCGCCGGGCAGTGCGAGGTACCGAAGCAAGGGCCGCAACAACTCGCGCACCATCGTATCGTGCGCGAGCAGGTCAGTGGGGATGCAGTTCATAGACGGTACTGAAATCCAGATCACGCGCGACAAAAATGGTCCCGCGATCGCCCTGATTCTTGTAGAGCGTGGGTTTGATGTTGATGGTTGACTGGAGGATCAGTTCCGCCATGCGGTTCCCTGTCGTGGCGGAATGTTGATAAATCCCGAGGCTCTGAGCGCCTCCACCACCGGCCTGCGTCGCGGTAGCTAATCCGATCCCGTCTTGCACGAGCGAGAGGAGAAAGGCTGCGCCCAGCCGATCCCACCAATGGTTATCAATGATTCCTGTTAGTCCTGAGGTGCCGAGTGCATCGGCTGCCGGAGAATTGAGATTGATGACGACTCCCATCGGAGTCTTGACTCTCGTCCAGAGGAGAAAGAGACGGCGCTGCCCTTGGGCCATCGTGGCGGCATATTCGCCGACCGCTTCCGATCCTCGTTCTAAAAGGACGACGCGACCGTTGTCGCTGTACACATCGCTGTTCAAGATACAGGTCGCCATACCGGCGACTTCATTGATCACTCGCACCGTTAAGGCACAGTCGATGGTGCGTCCCTTCGGCAAGATCAAGTTCCGATCTCCCAAGAGCCCGGCTTGGACTTTCGGTGTATCGGATGGTGTCAGGAGCCCACCAATGGGACCGGCTCCGCTCGCCGCAGGACTGGGTGGAGCCGCGAGACCGACGTTTGTCACTCCAATCGAAGGACCGCTGGGTCCACCCATGTACCCAACCGACGATGGCGATAAGTTACTTGTGTCTACCGCCGTGCCCACAGGAATCGCTGGGCTGCCCGCCATGCTCCCAGCCCCCATTGAGTCGCCCTGTCTGACGCCATTGAGAAGATCGCGTACCAAAGAGATCGCTGCATCTGGTCCGGCTCCCCCTTGTTGAGTTCTGGGATTGTCCGAGGCAAGGGTGTTCGTCACAATCACCTCTCCACCGAACCGACTGGGAGCGCGTCTGTTACGTGATGGGTTGCCTTGTATCGTGTCAGGAGCGAGTGCTATTGGTCGGTTCCCGTCATAAATGTCGCGGTCGAGGGGCGACTGCGTCGCGCGGCCTGTGGACGCGAGGGGGGACTTGCTGGTCGACTGCACGAATGCTGTGGTGGGTTGAAGTGGAAGGGGATCGGCTTCGAAGACCCGCTTCAGTCCAACTTGCGCCGGCTTGTTCTCAATCTTCGCCGCCCGTTCCTCTTGTGTGGCGCCTGCCTTCCGCTTTGCACTCCAGGTATTGGCCGCGAACACGAGCCCTATCACGACCACGATGACCATCACGACCAGAAACACCATGCGCATCGCTATCTCGTTCCTCCCACTGGCGTGACGGTTGACCGATACGATTCCATTCGCAGCGGGTGTATTCTCCTCAGCTCGTTCTCGTGACTTTTGTGGTTGATCCATGTTCGTTTCTCAACGTAGCGTTCGAGTAATTCCGGAGATCGTTGTACCCTCGATAGCGGGCACCCCTGTCTTGTCGTAGGCATCATTCCAGATTCCCACCACCGCATCGCCCAAGCGCAACACAAACTGCCGCCCCATCCGCTGCACCACCGCGAGGTCCTTCTCCATGTGGAAATTGATGCGGGTTTCTTCGCCCAACGGCGAGATGTAGAAGATGGCGGGTACCTCGCGATTGGGTGGGAACAGAAAATAGGTGAAGCGGCCGTCATCGAATACCAGAGCGGGTGAGACATCCTCTCCTCCCGGAAGCACTTCCATGGAATAGGACCAATTGCGCGGTTCGGGTGTAAACGCGTTCAGTCGCTCCGCGAGGAGGTCGGCCTTCTCGCGTGCTTGCCTTGCGCGGTGGGCCGAGACGTGCGTCGCCGTCAGGGCGGCAGGGTTTGCGGGCACCAGCGGATAACGGAAGATCACGCGGTACATCGGCTCGTCTTTTCTGCGTTGCCCTTGTGCGGCGTTCTGCTTCCGTCCGAGGCGATGGTCTCCTACGACGGTGAACTCCAGACTGTAGTCCCGCTTGTCTGTGCGGATTTCCAGATTATTGTGCGTCGCATGGTCTTTGGGCTTGATCCAGACTTGATTCGTCCCGACATCGGCTCTGATGCACCATTCTGCTTCCTCTTTCGCACAGTCCCCGAGAAAGCCGCTGCCGGCGATGGCGATGCGTTCGTCGTCTCCCAGCACAATGCGCGTGACGACACCGCGACGCACGGTCACGCGGGTCACTTCATCCCGCTGATAGGTGATATAACGGACTCGTTGATCTCCGTCGCTCGGCTCCGGTACCTCCGCTGCCTCCGATGACGCTCCGGAACAAAGTAGGACAACGATGAACCATGCCGTGATCGACCGTCTGTGTCGTTTCATGCCATCCATGACCATGCACCTTCCTAGTTTTTCTCGACCATCGACAGGACCGACGCCGGCGGCGTGATCGTCCCGATTTCTGCGTCCACCCGATAGCCCGTCACTTTGTAGCCAAGCGGGTTCTGGATCAGATCCTTTTCCTGACCCTTCATCGTGTGGCGGTACTCGTAGGAAACCGTCGCAATGAAATACTGCGGTGGCTCAAGGCTGTGAGAGTCAGTCCGCTTCACCGACTTCTCAAATCGCACGGTGGCCTTCGGACCGATCGCATCGGTCTGCACGGTCACGCTCAACACATTCACGCGCCATTCGATGCCGGTCCCCAACTGCTTATCGCGAGCATGCACACCGTCAAAGAGGCTCGCATACTCGCGACCGATCTCGTCCGTACTCATCGCCAAGACCTGGTCGTAGTCTGCTTGGAGCAGCCGGTATGAGTAAGATTCTCGCGCGAGCACGTATTTTTGTGTCCAATGCTTATCGAGCAATTCTTGATATCCGACCACCGTGCGATCATCCGCCGCACTCACAAGCTCCACGTTGCCGGTCGCACGATCAATCGAAAAGACGTAGGGTACGGTGGTCTTGAACGGAGCCAGACAAGCAAGTCCTGCTCCAAGTATTACTGCCAGGGCGCATGCAGTACTCGCGACCCACCACGCCGTGCGTTCCGACGCCTCCAGCCTGAGTCGCCAGTCGGTATCCCAGTCGCGGCCTTGATCGTAGAACTGCGTTTGCTCCGCGATATGCACGAGTGAGGAGTCCGTCGTCTGTTCCGTCATTCTTGTGAGTCTCCTGTCTGTATCTGGTGAGCACCACTACGGTGTCCACGGAGCCATATGGTCGAACGTCCGAGATGTGCCGGGGGCCAACATCTTCAGCACGCGTTCTTGCTGTTCCTGTTGCGCGGCTTTTTCTTCTGCCTCAATCATGGATTTCATCGTCAGAATTCGATTCGTGTCGTTGCTGACTTGGGCCTGCTCGGCGGCGATCCGGCCATTGAGTTCCAGAATCCCTTTTTCGTCCTCGGTCTGATTGATGCGAGTCGTCAGAGCCCGAATTTGCTGCATTCGTCCGAGCAACATTTGATAGGTGTTGGCGTAGTAGGCCTGACTTTGTGGCGTCTGGTTCAACATGTTTTGACAGATCCGCAAGGCATCGCCGGTTTTGCCCTCGCAGTTATAGATCATGCGGTTGTGACGGATGATCTGAGCCGCTGCGGTCAAGCCATACACCCCGCCGGACCGAATGGCCTGATACACGGCATTGACATCGGAGGGGACCACTCCGGCCAGGGTGAGGTTGTTCAAGAGACTGCCCATGTTTCTGGAGCCCACGACCGCACGGATTTGCTGGTCGGCTTGGAGGATTTGTTGCTGCATCTGTTGGAACTGCTGTATCCACGCCAGGGCTTGCACGATTGATTGCACGAGATTGGCCGTGTCAATGACGGGGATTCCTGCAGCTTGGGTTTTAGGCTCCGGACCGAGGCCGACCATCAAGGCAATACCCATCGCGATCATTGTCCGTTTCATACGAAACATGCTTTACTCCTTTTGCGAGATTCCGTTGCGTAGTCGTTCTAATGAGGCCCGCTGATAGAGGTCACTACCGGGCTGAGGCTTCGCGCCAGGCAGCGCGCTCGGCAAGGCGCGAGTCGTCCCGGTTCGCGGACCAGTCAAGGAGCCTCCGGTGGTTGCCAGGGCCAACGGTAAAAACCTACTCAAACCGGACGTGACACTGTGCAAGAGCAGCATTCCACTCCTGGTCGCATCCCCGCCGGGGTTTCCTAACGCGAGTCCTCCAGCCAAACTCGCCCCCAGTGACGCGACATGGAGTAAGACATAGGCGGCCGTGACGGAAAGAAACAGCAGGCCGACGACATCTGCCAGAATGGAGGAGGTGGAATAGGCACTCAGCACATGCTGACAGGCGTTCCGCAGGAGGCTTGCGAGAAACGTGATGACCGCCATGATGAGGACGTTGGTGAAGACGGCGACCAGGGCGCTGGACAGCCAATTTTCCGCATAGCGCTGCGTCATCGGAAACATCGCGCAGAAAATGAATGCCGGCCCCACCGAGAGCAGCAGGGCGAGACTCACTTTCGCGACGAGAAAGAGGCCCATGGCGACAAAGGCCATCACAATCGACGCGGTGGCACAGAGGGCTCCCGCGATGAACAGGGAGAATTGCGGCACCAATCCCGAACTGGCTTCCGTGAAGAGGGTTTCCATCAGGGTTGCGAAGGGGTCGGCCATCTGATCGATCGTGCCTCCCATCGAAAGCACCCCGCCAAAAGCTGAGGCAAAGGCTTCTTGAATGCCGTCCATCCCGTCCTTCACGAGACTCCGATACTGTGGGCCATTCAGCGTCAGCCCGGTGATGAGCGCCACGCGAAACCACCGCCAAACGAGTGAGGTGATCGGTTCCTGCACGTCGCCGCGGATTACCTGAAACCCGGTCCACATCACATACAGTGTCATCGCGGTGATGGCGACTGGCATGAGCACTCCGATGACGGCATCGCTGGAGGTCACGACATAGTGGTCCAATGCGTTGTTCACCGACTGTTCGATGTAGGTCGCCATGCCCATGGGGTTCTCTACGCTATTCCTCTGCCGTTCTCGCGTCGCAGTTGTTTTCGTGCCGCGATGTGTTCATGGAACAGCGGCAGCCAGGCTGTGGGGTCGTCACCCACTTCGGCCCTGATCTGATCCAGCATCGCCACGTTGTCCATCGAGCCAGAGAGGACGTGTAAGAGATCCGTCATGCTTCCAAGGTCGAATTGCACGATCGCCGAGCTGTGGCCCTGCTTCACCAGAAATAGACGGCTCGTTTCCCCGAGATTCTTGATAATGTGGAATTCCGCCTCCGTGACTTTGAACCCCTGCACATAGTCCTCATGGTCGGCGCGAGGATTGGGTAAGAAGATCTGTGTCACGCTCTGTTCGACCATCGTCTTCCCGATAGGATGTCCAAGTACGTCCGAGGGCGATTGAGTGACAAAGACGCCGAGGCCGGATTGTTTGCGGATGGTCTTTTGCTTGTTGAAGGCGAAGTCCGAGAACATCGGATCTTGGAGCGGCTTCCAAAATTCCTCCATGACATAGATGAAGGGCTGACCGGTGATCAACCGTTCGGTGAGATGGAGCAGATACGCCATGATCGGAGTTCGGACCTCAGGATCGTCCAGAAAGTCCGTATAGTCGTATCCGTATAATTGTGCGTCGCTGATGTCATGGGTCTCCTGCGGATTGTCGAAGGCCCAGCCTAGAGGTTGTCCGCGCATCCAACGGTTCAGGCGTGCCCGTACACTCTGGTCGCCGGTGGCCGGCAAGTTCTGACGGAGGAGAGACAGGCAGCGTAGGTGCGGAGAGACCGCCTCACTCATCACCGTTCGCACCGCATGACTGATCTCAGTCTGTTCCTTCGCGGTAAGCCGGGGAGTTTCGTCACCGGGCTGCTTCACGAGTTGGGCGACGAGCTGTTCGCAGAATTGCCAGTTGTGGGGATTCGGTTCTGCCTGCAAGGGATTGAAGCCGGTCGGCATGCCTCGCTTCAGGGACTGATATTTCCCGCCCATAGCGCGGATTCCGATCTCCGCGCCGCGATCTTTGTCGAAGACCACGCAGCGGAGTCCCTGGTACTTGGTCGCAAAAGCTAAGAGGCTTAATTCCAGCGCGGTCTTGCCCACGCCCGTGCTTCCGCAGATAAACGTATTGCCAGGGTACTTTTCATCGCGCGAATCTCGGTCCTCCGGTGATACGTGGAAATTGAAGTAATAGGGTTGTCCGCTCGGCGTCTTGAAGAGAGCCAGGGCTTCCCCCCAAGGATTGCCGGATGGTTTGCCGCGGGCAAAGTTGTGAAAGGGACTGAGGCAAACAAAGTTCCTGCTCGTGATCACGGCCTCGCGGGGCCGCAGACTCCAGTTGCCCGGGATCTGCGCGAACCATGCACATTCGGGAATCACATCGACTCGTGCCATCTTGAACCCCGGCCCATCTTGAAAGACGGCTCGGGCATCGGCGAGTGCGGTACTCACCGATTCCATGGACGTGCCAAAGATTGCCAGGCTGTAATGGTACTGCCCCAAATCAATGAGTCCGCTCTGCAGATCATCCGCAGCCTGGTCCATCTGCTCGATCTCGCGTGTTGCAGCGTCTTCGGAGGCGATCAAGTGCCCTTTCTGGGTGGCGAGGGACTTCAGGGCCGCGCGCTTGTTCAGACACGAAAAGCTTTGGGTCTCGATGTACTCGGCGTCGCTATAGAGCAGGCCGTTGTTCATGCCGGGCTCGGAGAACTGCGGGTACTCCTGCATGTCGAGAAACCCGGCGAATTTCCGCGCGCGCGGGTGCCAGATTTCCATCATGCCTGTCCGGTCACCGAAGTGCAGGCGTGAAGAGGGGAGGTACGAGGCGAGCGGCGCCCGGCGCAGGGGGATTTCCTCCCAGACTCCATTGATCAAGTAGCTGAGAAAAGCCAGCTGGTCGGAGAACACGATGTCCTGTTTCGTATAAGTGCCCAGGCGAGTCAGCCCATACCGACTAAGACTGGCTTCGAGTTGTTTGCCCATGTCTTCCAGGATGGTCAACTGTCCGGTCTCGTGTTCTCGTCGTTGGGCCAACGTGCGTGTACTCATGCGCGTGAAGAAGTTCGCGACCTTGGAAGGAAAGGGTCGGTACAAAACGGAGAGATATAATTCCGTTGCCATTTGCCGATGCTGTTCAAACGATTGATAGTACCGATTGGTCAGGGTTTGGCAGAACGGATTAGGCGAGATGCCTTTCAACCGCTCGGTAACGACCCGGCGAATTTTATGGGACCAGACGGCGAAAGAACCGCCGCCCAAGGATCGGAGAAATTGGTGCAGCGCTTCTTTGCGCAGCAGAACCTCAGATCGGTCCGCCGTTTCGAACGTGATCCCGTCCAGTTTCCAACAAGCCAAGTACTCGCCACCGGTCAATGTGATGACGGTAGGCGTGATTGCCGTGCCCAGCGGGATATAGTCACTCGCGGGAATCTGAGCGGCGGCGGTTTTTGTGAGGACGGATCTGGGTCTCATGTCATCGGTCCATTGGAATACTCAACCGTTTAACCGTTTCACTATGATCGTCGCGTTTTCCACGAGAGGGGGCCATAGGAAATGGCCCCCCATGTCGCGCGACTTGGTCCATGTCGGAGTCGCATTCGCGCTCGCATCATCACTTGGCGCAAACGCTGATCGTCCGTCTTTGTCGTGTGGCGCATCCAGAGCACGATGGGGATTGTGATCAACACGATCCCAAGCGAGACGTAGCCGCTCACGAGGTAGTACAGCCAGACTGCCAATAAGAGGGTCAGGCCGCCGATCACAAGCAACGGCATGATCGGTACGCCGCCTAACATCGCAGGCCTCGTGCAACCAGTGAAGATGGGATCCCTAAATCCGTCCATGTTAGTTGATCAACCAGGCCGCGATCCCCGCCGCTCCGCCCACCAAGATTCCGCCAATCACGACGTTACTCACATCGGACCATTGGGCATGGCTGAAGGCCATCTTGAACCCCGCCCACATGATTGCGACGGTAAAAAGTGTCACCGCCACACTCGTCAGGACCGTTTGAACATTCTGCATCACCGTGTTCACCTTGGTGATTTGGGCCCAAGCTGCATCCGACTCCAACAGGGTGAGCACCCCGAACAGCCAAGAGGCGGCAGCGATCTCGGGGCCGTTCTCTCGGTTGCATCGTCCCAAGGTTCCTGTCTCTGATACCCATTTCTTTGTCAAACATGCTTTCTTCATCGTGTCCTCCATGTTTCCTCCCTCTCTGTGAGACGTTTCACCGCAGATAGTCAGGCCCACCATAGTGTGGGGCCCATGAATGCACATTTGGTTTCTTTCATGCCGAACGCCGGTTCATCTGAAAGATGTCACCTCTCTGAGGCCCGTTCCACGATCATGTCCTGACCCTAGTCGCGTGACGGCACTGCCACAACACTGTGACCCGTAGAGCATGCACACCTGCATTAATTGCCAAACGCGGGTGACATGTAGTGAGGTTCAGTTTTTAGGTCAAGCCTGTGGTCACTACGTAGCCGCAGTGCTCACGTGATTAAATTCTGGAGATGACAACAGAGGGGATGTCTGTATTGTTGTGGGATAGATCGCTCTCTGTCATCTGACAATGAGCGTGTATGTCTTTCCGAGGTTCAACAAAGCAACGGATAGCCGCCTATCACTGATCCGCAGACCAGAGAAGTCCAATCCCAGCATACACATCGAAGGTCGCAGCCGAGTGCTCATGTCTTGTCTTGCTCGATCACTCTCAATAATGCTGGTATTACATGCGGTGAGTACGACGGAGTGCTCATCGTCGGGACTTAGGAGCGATGACATAATTTATCGGACGCCCAGCTAGGTACGGTTCCACATCAACTGCTCATTTCGTTCTGATCGGATGTTCTCTGACGAGTACGACAATTCGTCAATGTCCCACTAGGTTGGACCAGTTGCGTTCGACTGTGTATTGGTGGGTTACCGGAATTGTTCTGCCATGGGAGGCCGGTGTCTTGCCGCGCACTGATCGTCTGACGCACCGCTCGTGCCATCAGGAGTGTGTCACGGCCGCTGCTAAGTCCTCATCCGCTCGTGCTTATTCGGCAGCCTCCGCCCCGTCACCTGCGTTGTCCTGCCCTGGCGCTTCGGCTTCTGTGAAAGCGCCAGTTTGTTCAACATGCAGGAGGTGCCATCATGGCTAAACAATCCATCAACCGACTTCCCATTCCGCAGTTCATTCCACGCTACCGGATCACACTCGTTGCTGAACGAGGACACACCTCTCCGTGCGCTGTTCTTCGCGATTCGGCTGCCGCGGCTTCGGCGCTCCGCCCATACTTTGCTGGTCTCGATCGCGAACAATTCCTCGTCTGTTGTCTCGATGCGAAAAACGCCAGTATCGGCGTGAACATCGTCTCGATCGGCACACTCACTCTCAGTCTTGTGCACCCTCGCGAGGTCTTTAAAGCGGCCATTCTGCTCAACGCCTGTGCGATCATTGCCGTTCACAATCATCCATCAGGCGATCCCACGCCGAGCCCGGAGGACCGTACGCTGACCACACGACTGCGAGAAGCTGGAGACTTACTCGGTATCAGACTGCTTGACCATCTCATCCTTGGTGATAACCGTCTCTATAGCTTTGCAGATCAGGGCTGGCCGCTGTGAGGCGACAGCGAAAGTCCTGTCATAGCTCCCGTCATTTATCCTCTTGAGCAGATGATTCTTGACGACACATTGGGAAGATTCTCGATCCCTATGTCTAGGGGCGGCCTGCTTATGATACCGCGGACACCTAAAAAATAGGCAAGCTGCTGAAAGAGGCCATGATGCTCTGATACTCGTGCGTTTAACGCGACTTGTTTGCAAAAGTTATCCTCAGACAATGGGCATAAGAGGCTGAGCGTGATAATACGCTCCTCTGCTGTGGGATTTCGTTGTGAGAGATTGAAAGAGTGGTGAGAGTCGGTTAGCTATGAAGATCGACTTCGAAGCAAGGCGAAAAACATCTTACGCCGTTTGGCGATAACGTAAATATTGAACGGTGGCACTGACCGTAGGGTTATGTGAGTTATTGACTCGAAATGGCCGAAGTGAAATAGCGCGAAGGACGCGCTTCTTAATAATTGACGTCTCCCCCGAAAACGACGACACCTTAAAATTGGAGTAGACTGGCAGCTTCGACGGTCCTCGACGAAAGGAGCGGATCGATGAAGCGGTCACGATTTTCCGAGGAACAGATCATCTATGCCATTCGGCAAGTTGAGAGTGGGACTCCAATCGGCGACCGCTGCCGGCAGTTGGGAGTCAGCGAGGCCACCTTCTCCACCTGGAAAAAGAACTACGCGCATCTGGGCGTGAGCGAGCTCCGCCGATTGCGGCAGGTGGAAGAGGAGACCGCGTGACTCAAACGGCTCGTGGCGGATCTCTCGCTCGACAAGCACATGCTGACAGAGGCTCTACGAAAAAAAGTCTGAGGCCCGCCCGCCGCCGGGAACTGGCCCAGTGGTTTCATGGGACGTTTCAGGTGAGTGGTGCGCGGGCCTGTCGGTTGGAGCAGTTCGGCCGAGCCTCCTGGTATCGAACAAGTCGCGCCACGGATCAATCGGCTCTCCGGCTCCGCATGCGGGATCTGGCGCATGCGCGGCCTCGATTTGGATACATGCGGATTTGGGTCTTGCTCAGGCGGGAGGGGTGGCTCATCAATCGGAAGCGCGTCCGACGGGTGTATCGCTTGGATGGATTGCAGCTCCGCATGCGGGTGCGCCGACGTAAACATATCGCCCTCCACCGTGGACCGGCTCCCGTGCCGAGTGGTCCGCACGAACGCCGGAGTATGGATTTTGTGCATGATACCCTCGCCGACGGTCGACCGTTTCGGATCTTGACCGTGGTGGATACCTGGAGTCGCTCGAGTCCTGTCCTATAGGCTGGATTTCGGATGTCTGGAGAGCTGGTGGGTCAAGTGCTTGATCGCGTCCTCGCAGAAGGCCTGAGGTCTCGCTCCATCACCGTTGATCATGGCACAGAATTCCAATCCAGGGCGCTGGAGGATTGGGCCTATCACCGTGGCGTCCAACTCGACTTCATTCGACCCGAGAAACCCGTGGAGAATGCCTTCATTGAATCGTTTAATGGGCGGCTGCGCGATGAGTGTTTGAACGTCCATCAGTTCGCCACGCTCGCCCAGGCGCAGGCTGTCATCGAAGTCTGGCGCTGCGACTACAACCAGCAGCGCCCACATCGCTCACTGGGTAACCTGACACCAGCTGAGTTTATTGGACAACGTCAGGCTCTACAGTTCGTCGAAGAAACCCTCTGGTCTCGTTAAGACTTGTCTCGAAAAGGGACCAACGTCAGAAGCCTTGCGCCAGACCTCCCCCCCATTGCTGGGACCCGCGTGTTACGGTCGGCCGTATAAACTCATACGCAGGGCTCTTCCTAGTATTCCGATTCTTAGTCGTAATGTAGCTTGTGTAATCAACAAAGAAGAGGGAGGTTTTATGGGTGAGTACGAGCATACAACTATCGTCAACTTGAAGCCGCAACATGTCTTCGACTTTGTCTCGGACGTGAACAATCTTGCTCGGTATCTCCCGACGGTGAAGAACGCTATGCCCCAGGGTAGCGACCGTGTACGAGTTCAAGGCGAGGCTGCCGGACATCCGTACGATTCAGATGGTTCATATCACATCTATAAAGACCGTAGGCGAATGGAATGGGGGTCTGATGGCGAGAACCGATATAATGGTTGGTTGGAAGTTAAAGATAATGAAAGGGGTGCCAGTGCTTCGGTCACTGTCCATCTTTCTTTTGAGCCGCGACCCGAACTCGCTCACCAATATGAACAGCAGAGTGGAGACCGAGATCGTACGATTCATGAGGGTCTCAAAAACGCGCTGCAATCGGTTAAGAACCTATGCGAAGATCGAAAGGTTTAGTAGTGTAAGACTGGGCTTTAACCAGTTCTGCCATTTTAGTCTCTCCGTGTGTGATTACACTCTCCATCATACTGTCGTGACAATCGTCTAGCATAAATTACGTCGAATCGACCGAAGCGAATCGGGGGTAGCCTTGCGCCAAGCCATGCCGAGGGGGGTACGGTCCTGAGGTACCTCGTGTTGCAGCCCGCTATATTCTAGCTTCCAGACCTGGCCCGGTAGGGGAGCCGTAGAAACTAGCAACTCGACTCCGACTAGCCGGAGGTTGGGGGGTATCCTTGTAGATTCACTAGATCCTAGGCTTCGTCTAGAATATTTCAGGAAATATAAAAAAGTTAAGGTAATGACTACGTGATAGGAGGTGTAGATCTAGTAGCCCCCACGCGATGATGTCTCATCATGGGTTTCCCTATTCATTGATGGTAAGAAGCATGTGATCTCGGCGGTTCTGCTCATGACAAGATTCGTCTCGGTCGAGGCAGAAGGGACGCTCTTTACCATACGAAACGATGGCTACCTGCTCAGGGTTCACGAGCGCTTCCAGAAGATAATTTCGAGCGGCCTTTGCGCGTTTGTAGCCCAAAACAATATTATATTCGGCAGTGCCTCGCTCGTCACAGTGCCCTTCGATTGTAAGCACGGCCGTTGGATGATTGTGTAGATATGCTGCGTTATGATTGAGCGCCTCCATGCCGGTATCAGACAGGGTCCAATGATCAAAGCCAAAGAAAATGTCCCGAAAACCCGCTTCCTGGGCAGCCTTTTCTTCATTTGTCAGTTCGGCACGTTGACGTGGATCAATACCTGAGGGGGGCAGTGCTCCCAAATCCTTGCCTTCTGCAAGATGTTCCTCCGAAGGATTAGTCGAGAACCCTCTCAATGTACCGTTTGAGTCTTGTTCGGATATAGACGGCAGTTCCGTACCATCAATTGAGCTTTCTTCCGATGCAGTGGGCTGCTTCGTTTTATCGTTAAAGTGTTCTTCTGATGTCGTGAGTGGGTTCGTATCTCCGCTTACGCGCGGTTCTGATGTAGTCTGTAAGTTCGTATCACCGCGCGAGTCTCCGGATATAGGCAAGCTTGTACCCACACTTCCTGTTACACGTTCCCCTTCAGAATCAGACTTGAGCAATTTAGTACTGCACCCTTGGTTCGAAAATAAAACTATCCCTATCAGCATGACAGCTGCAGATTGTGTCAGTGCTCTATCCATAGCCTCACCCTTCAGGGGCATCTAGTGTAAATACGGCAGCACATGCCGTTGAGGAGGTAGCGAGTGTCAGTTGGACCTGAGCCTTCATAAACCTAAACCCATGTAATATTAGTCTACGCCTGCGAGTAAGCCTGACACCTAGGAGAAGCCCTTATATTTGGCACCATCCGGTGAATGGATGACACAGTGTCTCGCTGTTGCCTTGAATTGTAAAAAGTCTTCGGCCTCCCAGGGGGGCCGGAGGGCGCTGGAGCAGGTACCTAAGGACCCGTGTGTTACGGTCAGTTAAATTCTTCTAATCTTCACTGAGTAAGGTTTGAATACTCTTCATCTTTCCACGCAAGATTTCCCCTTCCTACTCAGTAAGATCTCCGCTGTCCAGCAGCTCGTGTAAAGAGAATAGATATTCATAGACGCTCTGGTTGTCAGCCATCGCTATTCCATGCACTAGTTGAAAGGATTTCCTCCAAGATATGTAGCGAAGGACTGCCCTCGGATTTGAAACTAGCCAACTGGTCGGACTAGGTGTGGAATAGTCATGTGCCTTGCATATTTCATAGAGGTAATCTTCGGTTTTCTAAAAGTAGATAAAAAGCATAGACTTCTCAGGACCTCCGGTTCTCTGTTCATCATAGTGCCTTTCGCAGTTACCCGGTGGGCCTCACGAACCATCAAGAGATGCAAGAATGCCAACAGAATTGCCAAGAAGTCATGCCTTCTGCACACAGACTGCCCAGATGCCTTACGCTACGGATCAGATACTAGACCACCCTGTATTAGTTCGCAGTAATGCCCATGGATGGGCGCTCATGATGTCATACATATCGGTTTCCAACGAGTCCCTTGTGGCATAGCAACACAACCCAATGAAGGGAAGATCGGCGATGATGGGCGTCGCTTTCTGCTCGTAACGCATAAAAGCCCCGCGATGAGTCGCAGAGGAAAATCGACCTGGTCCACCGGCAGCACGGATGCTTGCATACCCGAGTTTGCGAGCCTGGGATGGTAAGTTGGCAAGCCGACTCAGGGAATCTTCCACATTAAAGGTCACACTCGAATACCAATCTTGAGCGGGCGAAATATGTAACTGCTTCGAGGCAACCAGCTTGGAACCGTTTACGCCGTGACGAGATAGTTCTTGAAGTGCTAGCGGAATGGTCACCGTGGCGGGAAGCACCCAAAGACACAACTCATGGAGGGTAAGGCCCGCTTTCAGGAAGGATGCCGTGACGCGTAGAAACTCTTGCGGGTATCGATAAAAGAGACAGAGATGAGATCCTAATGGAATCTCATGTGTGCCTCGAAGACCACTGATTGGCATGACTCACCTCCATTTGGGCAAGGAAGTGAGAAATCCAAATAGGCACCAATCATCGGCCATCATGTGGCTCACCGTGCCTAATTCCGATCAGTCTTGTTAGATATACTACTCGTGTCTACGCAGTAGTCTCTACTGGTACATGGGACTAAGTAGGAAATATGGTTAGGAAGGCAATTTATAGCTTTCCCCATCTCCACCGGAGACTTGCTTAAGACCGTTTAGCGACCTCGTGCCTTTCGAGTGGCAGCCTTCGCATCTTCAGTACTGAACCTGGGAGCAGGGCCTGTATCGAGGGCTGATTGGGACAAGCGAGACCGTCTATGAACCTTACATCTATTTTTGTGGTTTGCCGTCAACCTAGTCGCACTCCTACATTTATATCAACTTTGTACATCCATTGTTCTAATGTCGCCCCCCCGTATCCATCTCTATCCTAGATTAATAATGTCACTATTGAAGCCGTACGCGGCGCTTCACGCTGACCTCGAAACAAATCAATAACATTAATGAGTCTTATGTTTGTTTTGACGATGTCGCTCGTGTTCAAGGTAATTCACTAGTACCAGCTGGACTGTGGTCTTGTAAGAATGACTCATCACGCATACATGGAGGATGGTATGAAACTAGAATTCATCGTAATCGTTGTCGCTGGATTTGTGGGGTCCAGTATGGGAATGGCTTTCGCTGACGATTTGGTGACTGACCAAGAAGCGACCCCCACCATCGAAGAGCGTCTGACCGAAACTACAGTCAAGGGGACGTTAATGAGCATTAAAGGATCGTACTACTCCATAAAAGACAACGACGGGAAAGAGCATTTCCTACACGTCGATCTCAGTACCAAGCTGGATGTGGTGAGGCCAGGTGACAAAGTGAAAGCATACGTCACAGACCAAGGGCATACGACGACGTTGCAACGAGCTGACTGACCTTACCCTATTGGCAATTGGCGATATTCTTATGTCTAACCGAGAAAGCAAACAACAGGCGCTTACGATGTCGAGATCATAACCAAAGGGGGCAGACATGCCATCTATTATCAGAATAGCACTACTTTCTATGGTCTGCTTCTCCGGTTGCGCCTTAACAAGCACAGCTTCTAACTTTAATGGGTTGCACCATATGGATGGTTCGGAAGCTCCGGTGCATATAAATATGACAAAGGTGGCTGTGCATTTGGGTATCGTGATGCCGTTCATCGGCGATGCCACTCTTGATGGGGCCGTTGAGGAATTCACAAAAGCCGCGAAGCAGGTCGGTGCTAATCGGGTGCAAATTGTTCAATCCAATGAGACAAGGCTCTGGTGGATTTTTCCCCCGTTTTCTCTTTTATTGACTCCGACCTTCACGAACATTGCCGGTGATGCGCTGACACAACCGCCAAGACTCTGTACGGTCAATGGAGGCGTAACTCCGGGGTTGTAAATAACAGGTCGTCCACCTTGTGCATGCGTCAGAGAAGTTTCCAATTACTATGCTCTCCCCACGAATTACTCATTGAGCGTGAGTATTTGTATATGTTCCTCGGGGTAATGCCGTGATCATGCATCATATGAGGCCGCAGCCTCTAATCCTGAACATCTATGCTCCTTCTATTGCGGAACTAGTAAGGATTTTAAAGAGGGAAGGAAGCTGGTAAGCCTCATCTATGACAGTTTGATGTCACCTAGCCTGCGGACAAGATCGACCAACTTCCCAAAATAGAACTGAATCCCTTTAGGGGATTCTTGGATCTCAATGAGATGAAATAAACCGTTTGGATCGTTTGTCTTCGCTTTCGTCACGGCTCCAGCTGCCGAAATGCGGAGGCATTGGTCCCCCCACATTGCTAACATACTTCAAACTAATAAAACACGAGGGAACATAGTACTAGGAGAAAGCATAGCGGCTTGCTGAGTCAGTCACTTAGGTCCCCCCAGATAACCTTAAGCGCTTGGCGGCAGAATTATGGCGAATGGCATCGAGTCGACGCCCTAGCTATTGGTATAAGCCTGCCAGATTACAATGAGCTTCGCGGAAATCCGGCGCGCATCGGAGTGCCTCCACATAGGCAGCCAGGGCTCCGCTTTTATCCTGTCGATCCTCCAGTACCACTCCAAGGTTAAAATGGGCGACAGCCGAATCTAGCTCCATGTGCAGCGAGGATTCAGTTGACACAAGCGAAAAATCTAACCGGACCTGAAAACGCCGTTAAAGACAATCGCAGAATCATGTATCCGAAAAAGCGCGCAAGGGATGTTCAGAACGCCGCCGACAGGCTAATGCAAGATGGTTCGTCAGCCATTACCATTTCCGCTGGGATCAGATCCATCTCTCCACAAGGCAATGCCGCCTGAGAGTCCAGTCATATTGGATACGATCGAGACATTACCAGGAAGCCTGCTTATATCTGCCTGTGCCGCATTTCCACCGCCTATGTAGAGCCGGTCATAATGAAACATATTTTCAAGTTTACGGATGACCTTTACGAGGCGATTGTTCCACAGTTTCTTTCCCAGCCGTTCAAGTTCCGAATTGCGTAGGCGATTCTTGCCCACCTCCACGTTTGGCACGAGCGTGCCATCGACGAACAGGGACGAGCCGACTCCCGTTCCCAAGGTTAGGACTAGCTCAACGCCCCTGCCGGAGATCGATCCGAAACCTTGTATGTCGGCGTCATTGGCGGCACGGACGGGCTTCTTTCGAAACATTTTATGGAGAGCCTTCGTGAGATGAAAATGCTCCCAGGTGGGGTCTAAATTTACAGCTCCCGAGACAACACCATTGCGAACGATCCCTGGGAAACCCACACTGACGCGGTGGAAACGACCCGCCTTTTTCGCAAGGCGTTGTATGATTCTCATCATCAGTTGCGGCGTGCTTCGTTTAGGCGTTGGTACACGAACACGGTCTCCGACGGGCTCACCATTTTCGTTAACGACCAATGCCTTAATCCCCGTACCGCCGATATCAATGACGAGCGTTCGAATTGATGTCACGACGGCAGTTGGAATCTGATCTGTGGCTGGGGGTTGTGACGGGAAATGCTTTGAGGATGATGAAGGGTTAGCTCGCATATAAGAATTTGGAAATGAGTCGAAAAATGACCTATTAATTGGTGAGTTATAACACTAAACATGTGTCAGACAAAGGCCCGCCACGTGGGGGCCTTTGTAACGAACCTGTTCTCGAACGATTATGCCGCTAACTTTACTTCAATCGTTTTTGGTTTCGCCTTCTCTGATTTGGGCAGATGAAGGTTCAAGACCCCATCCTTGAACTCGGCTTTCACATGCTCCGGTTCAACCACGTCAGGCAATGAAAAGGTCCGGACAAAGCTGCCATACGATCTTTCAATTCGGTGATACTTTGTCCCTTTATCTTCTTGCTCAAGCTTGCGCTGGCCCTGGATCGTGAGCACGCCGTCTTCCAGCGAAACTTTGACATCTTCTTTTTTCACGTCAGGAATCTCGGCTTTGATCAAATATTCACCCGCTGTTTCGCTAATATCGACAGATGGCGTCCAATCCGCCACGATCATCGCCTCTTTACCGTTCGATGCGTGTGAGGCAGGATATGCCAACATCCGGTTCAACCGATTAGAGACTTCTTCCAGTTCACGAAATGGATCCCATCGTACAAGTGCCATAGCAACCTCCCTTAAGTCTATTATCTCGTATGTTAGGTTTTCTGCGCTGCTGCTGCCTCGACTCAACTGTCACTGGATAGATAAATCGATTGATGGAGAAGTCAAGAGCGGGGGACAGTCTTGCAATAAATGACCATAAGGCTGACCTATATGGAGGATTTGATTCTGCCATTGGTTTAAAACAAAGCTAGTTCGAACACTGCACACGCTATCCTCTAGACTTTCAACTCCCAAAAACAGTATATGTGAGATCGCTTCTCATTATCAGATATTTGACGACGGCTATGTTCGAACAGATTTGGATGCGGCCGTCATCACAACCACAGTTGTAAGGAGGTACACCATGAGTAAGAAGGCGGTGTTTTACCATGCAGGGTGTTCTGTATGCGTGGAAGCGGAGCAAAACGTCGCGAATGCGCTTGACCGCTCGCGCTACAACCTGGAGATCGTGCATTTAGGTCAGCAGAAGGCTCGCGTTTCAGAGGCTGAGGCTGCCGGGGTGAAGTCCGTACCGGCCCTCGTGCTCGATGGGATGCCGTTTCATATTAACTTCGGAGCCAAACTCGAGGCCCTGAAGTAAGGTGCTATGGCGGCTCCACTCGCCTGTCAAAGCGTGTGGGGCCGCTCCTCTGCTGTCGCGTTTACTGTCATTTGGCGTGAGAGGAGGGAATGTCAGCTTCGTTCTACTACAGTGTCAATGATTGAGAAGTGCTCAGAAATTCACCCGAGACCTTACGAGCTTTTTGAATCATTTTAGCATCAACGTTGTTGAGTTGGATTACGCTCGCTTTTTTATAGTTCTTTAAGTCCTTCCAGGTGATGGGCCAGGCGACGGGAGCGCCGTCTCGCGCTCGAAGTGAGAACGGCGCAATCGCAGTCGATGAAAAATCATTCCTGAAGAAGTCGACAAAGATTTTCCCTGATCGTCTTTTCTTGCTCATATTGGCCACATATGCATCAGGTATCTCTCGAGCCATTGTTTCGGCAAAACCACGAGCGAACTCTTTAACTTCCTCCCAGCCATGCTCGGGCTTAATCGGTGCAACAATATGGATGCCTTTACCGCCTGAGAGCCTGGGAAAGGATAGGAGGCCTAGTTTCTTAAGCCGATTGCGAATATCCTGGGCCGCGAGCTTGACCGCTTCAAACGGCACGGTTGCATCGGGATCTAGATCGAAAATGATTTGATCAGGCTTGCCCTGGTTTGAGATTGAGCTTTGCCAGGCATGAAATTCTATAGTGCCCATTTGCACAAGCTGCAGAAGCCCGACTTCATTTTGGATGTAAACATAGGTATGCTTCTTGCCTTTATGAGTGAGCCCCTTGGAATACACCTCATCGCCCATGCCCTGCATGGGATTGCGCTGAAAAAAACATTCACCCCCGATGCCGTTCGTGCAGCGCAGCAAACTGATCAAGCGCGAGCGAACGAACGGCACCATGAGAGGCGCGATCCTGTCATAGTATTCTGCCACGTCACCTTTGGTTATTTTAGTATCAGGAAAAACGATCCGGTCAGGGTGTGTGATTTTAACGCCCCTATAAGAGACTTCGTCTTTATTTCTAGAGCCCGGTTTCGTGTCCTTCATGACTTGTTCTATGGGTGTCGGAATTTCTTCAACCACCTTTATCGGATTCTTATCCTCCCGCAAGCCTTTGAAGGAGCCGTGGCGAATATGTCCTTCTGAGGTCCATTCTATAAACGAGATTTCGCACAGCACTTCGGGCTTCACAAAAATATATTCCCGAAGGCCTCGGGCTACTTTCTCCCGGAACGGCGATTTCGTGATCTGAAGCGGGATCAATCGTTGATAGAGATCCTTGGCGAGATCGTGCGAAAACCCCGTTCCGACTTTCCCCGCATAGGTGAATTCCTTGTTTTTGTAATAGCCAAGCAGCAAAGCGCCGATCGCCTTGGTATGGATTTTCGCGGGCATGAATCCGCCAATCACGAATTCCTGCTCAAGGCTGCATTTACTTTTGACCCAATCGGTCGTACGGCGTCCGTGATACAGACTGTCCTTTTTTTTCGATACCAAACCTTCCGCACCGATCTTGCAGGCTTTTTCGAGCAAGTCCGGTGAGCTTTCGAGATGGTCGCTGAAGTGCAGAAGAGGTTTAGCCTTCGCAAGGAGTTTTGAGAGCTGGGCTTTCCGGTCGATTAATGCCTGATTGGTGAGGTCCTCACCATCGAGATACAGAAGATCAAATAGAAAACCGTGGATGGCTTTGGGATTCTTGTCCGAAAGGGCGGCCTGTAACGCGCCAAAATTTGTCTGGCCACGTTCGTTTAGAACACAGGCCTCCAGATCGAACACCGCCTTCTCGACCTTTAATTTGCTAATAGCCCTCTCGAGGGGTGTAAATTTGTGCGTCCAGTCTTGACCGCCCCTGGTGCGTAGGATCACGGTACCCTTGTCCATGAAAGCCATGAGGCGATAGCCGTCATATTTGATTTCGTGGACCCACGCATTCCCATTGGGCTGTTTATCGACAAGTGTGGCAAGTTGCGGACTCGGATATTGTTTCATTAAACTTGATAATGAGGTGCTAGACTTTTGCAGACTGAACTTTGCTTTCTTCTCCTTACTGGGCGATGGCTTACTGAGTTGCCTGCGTGTAGTTGTTTTACCCAGTCCCGCTTCAAGAATATCGCCCATGGTTCTGCCTGTTACAGCGCTTGTATTCTCACGTTTTAAAAATCCATCATTCTCAGATTTGCTCAGCGCGAACTTATCGTTGCTTTTAATCAGCAGCCAGTTCTCGCGCTTCTCAGGCGTATGCATCCGTACCAGGTGCCACTGCCCCTTCATCCGCGACCCTTCGATGGAGAAATTGATGCGCCCCTTTTTCTCCATTTTGGATGGGTCATCCTCCGGCATCCAGATACCCTCATCCCAGATCATGACGGGCCCGGCGCCATACTGCTTATCGGGTATCACGCCTTCAAAATCGTTGTAATCCATGGGATGGTCCTCAGTCCGGACCGCGAGCCGTTTATCGGCGGGGGCGTAGCTGGGCCCTCTCGTAACCGCCCAGCTTTTCATGACGCCATCCCATTCCAATCGCAAGTCATAGTGAGTCCGCGTCGCTTCATGGAGTTGAATGACAAAGCGCAAGCGTTGTGTAGAGCGCTTTCCGGCTTTGCCCGGTGGTTCTGCCGTGATGCCAAAATCCCGCTTCTCGTTATATTTTTTTAGGAGTTCACGCGCCATTTCTGTCGCCCGTTCTGTCTTCCCGGACATTTGGATGGGGGTCTGGTCTTTTCACATCCACAGTAATCACTCTAACCGATACCTGGAGCAATCATCGAGATGGGATAATGGTTTTGTGACGAAGGGGTTTGCCGACGCCATTTGCTGTCATGAGCGCAGAAGAGCAGTGTGGATGCACTGAATATGTGGGTGAGTCGACTCCGCACGTGCCATATGCATACATCATGACGGATCCGACTAATATGGGAGAGTCATCGCAATTATGAAACTTGCTCGATGGCGTTGTCGAGACAGTGCTGCACGCGGGATGAACGGTCTCCTGAATCTGTACGCCAATCGCCATTGGTTAATGCGATGCCAAGTAAATTAGCGACAACAAAGCATTTCCACTCGCCCTCTACGGGTCCCGTACGGGAGCTCCCTCCAAATTGATAGGCGAGTACTCGCTCGATGCCATCTTTATAGCCCAACGCATGAGGGCAAAACTCTCGTGGATGGCCTTCATACGTGGCAAACACACGCCGCTTTTCGCGTATGGCCTGGGATAATAAGATGTTGAGCAAGACAGACGGCATGACAAGATTCACATCAGGTCTGACCATCCCCACATGAAATCGGTGAGGAGTTAGACTTCGTATTTAGAGAAATCACCGCGAATGGCCTTCACGGCATACTTTTCTCGATCGATTTCCTTTCGGCTGCGCACTACTAAGCGGCGCAATAACGGAAGGGGTGGACACCATCCCTGCACGGCATGCTGAAAGAGAAAGGGCAGCACGAGGCCAGGCAGGAGAAGCCACTTCCTATTCCGGGTGATGCTTAAGCACAGGCCTGAAAAGGCGAGGACGGACGCATTCAGTTCAAGCACTCGTTCGATATCCCATTCCCGGTCGAGTTCTTCTATGCGACGGGTCAACTCCCCCGCACTGAGGTTGGCAAACTTCTCAACCCGAGTTCTTGCTGCAGTATCCAACCGTTGATTGATTTCAGATGCGTGTGTTCACGGACGCGATCATGGGAGTGCGTCATCATCACCTCCAGTGATGCATATGTTGGGGCAGTAGCGGAAATGACACGATTGCCTCTCGGGCTGACCCACTCAGAGATTACTTGTGGCTGCTGCCAGCTTCTTTCTCATCTCGCGCATCCCGTGAATCTTTACTGTCCTGCTGTTGTGACATTCCTTTCATGTGGGAAGTGTCCTTCAAGCCAGACGTATCCCGTGACGGTTTCGTGTTCTTGTCCTGGGCAGTGGCTTCTTTGTCGTCTCTCGCATCCCGTGTCTCTGTATTGCCCTGTTGAGGTGAGCTTCCTTGTTTTCCCCGTTCTTCCGCCTGCACCGGGATAGATGACACCCCCCCAACAAGTAGTACTGACGAAACTATCAACGCACTCCAGATGGATTTCATGTCTGCCTCCTTTGTTGTTTGAGCGGTGACGGGGATACATGCTGCGATCCCCCTCATACCTTGTCTCGCATTCACTCTGCCCCGCGCTCCATTGACTCGGAACTTGGTGTCTTGGAAATAGCCGGGAATTCAAATCGCCACTTAGTTCCTCCATTAGGGATAGTCACAGAGTGCGCATCTCACCCGCGACGGCTATAAAGATAACGTGATTGGACAATCAGGCGGCTTGCTCCATCGCGTTTCGAATAATCTCCAATGGATCAGTCGTGTCACTGACTACAGATGGAAGTCGTTTCGCTCGGTTGCGGAGCGTGACTGCATCAACCACATCCCCGCACTGGATGCATCGGGTCGCCCAATACCAGGAATAATGTTGAGTTTCATAGAAATCCAGGCACTGTTCCTCCACGAGAAAACCCCCACAGCGGTGGCAACGGCTCTTCGGCGCACAGGCTTCTTTGAGGGTGTGCATCGTCATTGGTGAATCAAGGTGGGTGACGCTTGCCATCATGGCCTCCTCTCGCATGGGTTAACAGTGCCCTTCTTCCACTGCCGAGATGAAGGGGAAGGGCTGCTGACGTTATAAGGTATTGATATCAAATTATGAGAAATGTCTGGCTGGAGCATTCCCTAGGTCTCATAAGGAAGAGCCCTAGTGTCGGAAGCCAACCCAGATGAGGAGATACATCAATACCGCATTTGAAGAGCTTTCTTATGTTCGGAGAATCCTATCGAAGACCTTCTGTGAGAGTCATTGATGCTTATTTTGTGCTGGCGACGTAAGGAAGCAGGGGAGCCGTTCCCCATACCGCATCTCAGGCGTGGGCTTCAAATTGGAGCCAGGGAGTCACCGCAGGGCGCCGGTTGAACAACAAAACTATGACGGTCACGGTAAAAGTTTCGTCGGACTTGGCTTCTTGCCACTCGTCATCGCTTCACCGATTTGAACCTCGAGAGGTTCCCCCATTCCGGTGTGGAGGACGGGTGTGCCCATGGCCGCTTCACCGCGTGCCGCATCTCGCCGCGCCTCGTCGGCCAGCTGTTCGTACAATTGTCGCATTTTGTCCAAGTCTTTCTGGGAGAGTTTTTCCAAGTCCAACATGGCATTGTGCGCACCTCGGGTCGACCGAATGATTTCGTCGAGTTTCAGTTGAATCGCTGCGCTGTCACGATTCTGTGTGTTCTGGATGAGGAAAACCATGAGAAACGTCACAATGGTGGTGGCAGTATTGATCACCAATTCCCAGGTGTCGCTGAAATTGAAAAAGGGTCCGCTTATGGCCCACATAAGGACCAGGGCCACGGCAATGCCAAACGCACTAGCAGTGCCGAGTAAACGTGAGCATTGGTTTGCCAGTCGATTAAATACACTCGGTTGTGAGCCAAGAGATGAATGAGGCTCCATCCCTCTCATCTTGGTTGAAACCAGACGCCGAACCACTAGCCAAAACCCTAGAGGGGGCTACCCTCATCGGGTTGGCTGCGAGCTTGGTGGAATTTCAGCTATGGATCGCGGATTTCTCCCCCCTACCTCTGCCGCTTTCTTGCCCTTCTAAGGAGTCATAGCGGATTCATTCAATTCTATTAGCTTTGTTAATAGATGAAGTGTTGAATCCTCCACTGAACGAAAGAAGGGAAGCATGAAAGCATACGCAGTTCGCAAAGAAGGACGATTTTCTGTCGAGTGCCAGTTTTATTGCTTTACTGAGGATCAGCTGATCAATGGGAAGGTCCGGGACTTATCGCCGACAGGCTGGCGCGTGACGCTCGATCGTCCTCTACCGGTTGGGGTTGAACAGACCGTGTTTATCACCCTGCGTGATGAAAGCGGCTACTATCACGCCTTGATCGAGTCTGCCATGGTGCGCTGGGCTGATGGATTCGAGACGGGGTGGGAAATCACACGAATCGACGAGTTGGACTCTACGCGTTTGATCGAGTTCTTAGAACATCGCGAGCGAAAGCACGCCGTTCCCGACATCCTACATAAATATAATTGTCTTCCTGACGAGTCAGGGAACAGAGGGCCTGCACTCCAACCAAGCGACTATTCAGTCTTACACTGAGCAAGCAGGTTTAACAGACGCTCTGTGGTGCTTCGTATAGCCTCCGATTCCTCATACGACAGGTCCTCAAGTCTGAGCACTTTTCTGCTGGCTAGAACAACTTCCTGCACCGTTTGTCGATATGTAAACATGACCAAAGTTTAAGAAGAAGGGGGTTGGCTTCTCCGAATCGTATCAAGCACTTGTATATTGTGAAACAGGTAGGATGCCTTCTTAACTAGTGTTTTGCCTAGGACTGAATGAGAACGAAAAGCAATATGGTGCATTTATCAATATAACAACTGCATGACTAATAACTAAGGAGTAAATTATGAATCCGATTCGATTGTGCAGCTTACTATTAGGAATATTAATGTTATCTGGCTGCATCACGGAAGCCACGATTGAATTGACCAAGGCTCCATTCGATGCAACCACGGCCCTGACCGGTGGCACATCAAAAGCCACAAGCGAATTCCTCGAACCGACGCAAAAGTTCCTATCGAGCACTACGCCAGGAGCCATCGCCATTGATCGCTTTACTCGTGCCAGAGAGAAGACTGAGCTCTTTGTGGGTTTTACGTATGAACACTTGCGGGCAGAGAGCGCTCAGGGGACGGGAGAACACCTTGCTTCCCTCGCCGTCTTGGCAGGAATACCGTCAGATCGTCGTCCACTCTTTCAAGAACAGATGCGGCATACCTATTCGTCCCTTTTCGATGACTCCATCTCGTTACGCGACACGAGGATTCGCATCGTGGATGCGGCGTGGGCAGAAGGATTCGGCAGACTGGAGTCCGATACGATTCGGCACCAGGAGACTGGTATCTCCGATATGGATCTGAAGCTGAGCCCACCTCGGAACCGAGCGACTCTTATTTCTCAGCAATAAAGAAGGTTTCAGGGTTTGAGGTCAGTAGTGCCAATGCAGGGGCGAGGCATGAAATGGAAGGTCATGTCTGATGACCACGCACGTCACGTGTGTGAATTCTGAATATTTTCGTTACCAGATATCATTCGCCATAAGCCTCCTTTTCCGATGTTCAACCAAAAGAGGCAAATCCTAATATCCACCCTCCTTATCCCTGGAGAAATATGACGTATGAATGATAGGACGATGACTGCGAGTGGGATTCCGGGCTTTCATGACATGCATTTGGGGTCCCATGCCTGCCTTTTTTATGGGGCACCCAAAGAATTCCTCCGAGTCACGGCAGCGTTTTTAACAGCAGGCCTTGCGGGACACGAGTTATGTGTGTGGGTGCTTCCACCACCGGTCACTATTCCGCTTGCCTTCAGCGCACTCTTGCGTCACGGCTTAAACGGTCCCATGCTGCAAGCGTCGCAGCAGTTGCAGATTATATCCGCCCAAGAATGGTACTCGAGTGGCAGCTTCGATGTGCAGGAGTCTTTACATCGGCTCGAAGCCTTACCGGTCTTCGCCCGCAAGTGTGGATATGCTAGGGTTCGGGCAGCGGGAGGGCCCGGAAAGTTCGTATCTGAGCCAAGTCGGCAAGCCTTTTTGCGGTATGAACGTCACGTGACGCCCCTCCTCAAAGCACTTCCCTTGGTAGGATTATGCTGCTATGCCTCTTCGGAGTGTGTCGCAACCGATATGTTCGATATTATGAGCGCTCATCCTCAGACGTTGATCCGCACGCAGGCTGGGTGGGGCAGCCTCTAGCGCGGTATTATCCAACTCTGTCCGTGGACTCAACAAGACTATAACGGTCGTGGCACGCCCTCACTCCCTCCCTATCAAAATTATCTGAGGTGGTCTCCGACTCCTTCTGATGCCGAAATATCCGGCTAAGGAATTAGAAGGGGGGAATCCAGCGTATCCCAGTGCAATTTAGTTAGTCTCTCTCAATATCCCTCGTGTGCTCGTGTACTCTCAGGGTTCTCGCATCGTCCTAGCACCAAGTATGCCGATACTTATACTCACTGATACCGCTGAGCCTGCATTCACAGTGTAGTCAGTATTCCTCAAGTCCCGACAAGACTCGTGTGTAAGACCTCTAACACACCACTTTAGGCCAATTCGCTCTATTGGGCCGGGCGATTGGCCTCTGCTGGAACACCCAGTAGGCATTCGGTGAGACTGGCGTATCAAATCAGTCTGCTGTGTGCTTACCGCGAAGGTGAAAGCCCATCCAAGTAAACATATCCTGAGGGAATCATGCCCGAATGTAGACACGTGAATCCGCACACCCTGGAGCCCTGCCTCGTCTATTGCATCCCGAGCTTCGTCGCCTTGATACGCAACCGAAACAACTGTTTTAGAATGGTGGCCGTCAATCCAACTCGACTGGATGGTGCTCGGATGGACTGGTCCCTTGGTGTGAGCTATTTACTAACCGCCATGTCTCTGACACAGAGGCAAAATGAGGCGCCAGTCAGCGATTGACGGAATAAAAGGAAAGGAAAGGATAGTGAATGGATAATATCGTTCAGGTGAACAAGGATCTGTTTCTTAACATTTCGGAGGCAGTCAAAATTGAGGCGCACGGCAACAGTTTCCGCATCTCCATTCGAGGCAATAACGGTGCGCTCACTGAGTATTACTGCCATGCCGATGCACCCGGATACAGCAAACTAAAGGAACTGCTCGCGAAAGCCAAATGAGCTGCTCCACTGATGACCTCGCGAATAGCAAGGTCTTGACTGATTAAATGAAGATGGTACACATTCGCCCCATCGTGTTCCTGTAGTCTCATTTGAGGTTGTGTTCGATCTTGTCTTCCAACACCTCCTTTCCTTTTCGACTTCTCGTCTTCCTGACCGCGTCTGTGATTCCCATCCAGGGATGTACGTCGCTCCTTCCTTCGTCGCAAACCGGAACCGCCACCGAATACAGTCAGCACTGTCGGCCCGCCATCACCAAGGCGGCTCCCAATCAGGCTCCTGCTCATGTCACACCCACCGTGCCTGTGGAGCCCTCCACGCGCGTCTCGCAACAGCTGAGTCCGGTGGCACAACGAATTGCCGGCACCATCGGTGCCCTTGCATTGCTGAATGCCCTCATGAGCTCGCCACCCCCGTCCACTTTGGAGTGGGTCATGCTTCGGCTTCAATTGATGGAGCGGACACAACTGGCCACCCTGGAAGTGGACTCTGCCATCGCGGAGATCGTCTGCGAACGCGATCGAGCCGATCAGTTAGCAGACCGCATTGACGAAGTAGATGGAGCGCGTGTGAAACAGCTCACGATTGCCTCCATTGTGGTCGGAGGCGTGGCCGGCATTGTCACCGGTGGCATCGGCCTGGCTGCTGCTGCGACCGTGGGCGCCGATGCCATGACCTTGGGAGGCGGCGTCCTCGCCTCGTGGCTGGGGGTTTCCGCGCTCTTTGTTCAGTCCGAAGTCGATTTCCGGCACGACCGGAACCTCCTTGGAGAATTGTGGGAAGATCCAGCCGAGCCACAGATCTATTCTCCGATTTTGTGGCGCTATCTCCATCAGCCCCCGACGACTCAGGACGAGTCACCGCGAACCGAAGTCCTCAATGAGTGGCGTCAAAAGGGACGTTTAGGAGAACGGGATTCTCCAGATGAGGAGCGACGGCGGCGCCTGTTTTTCAGAACCGGTGGTCGCTATTCTTCGCCGGACCTCCGTGCACGCGCCTCCATGCTGGAGACACTCGAAGCCTCATTGCGCCTCATTCACGAAGATCTTGAGGCGCTCATTCGAGAGGTGATGGCAGAGGTCGGATGGGAGTCTGAAGTGCTTCGCATCGGACGAGACCATGGTCCAAGAGAGATGAGATAATAACTAGAAAGAAGAGGATATTGGCTGCGCGAAGGAAAGATTGGTTTCTCTTTTCGGAAAGTTTGCAGACACGATGCTCATCGACATTGTCATCATTGTCCTTTTGATTTCCCTCAATGGCGTCTTGGCGATGACGGAACTGGCCGTCGTGTCGTCACGCAAGAACCGGCTGGAGACGAAAGCCGAGGCGGGCATCCGGTCAGCCAGAATTGCGCTGGATTTGAAGGACGACCCCAGTAAATTCCTTTCCACGGTGCAGATTGGCATCACACTCATCGGGATTCTCTCTGGAGCGTTCAGCGGCGTGACGTTGGCCGGACCGTTGGGTGCCTATTTCATAGAGACGTTTCCTATTCTAGGACAATATGCCGACGATCTCGCGATGGGTCTGGTGGTGACGCTCGTCACCTATCTGTCCCTGGTGATTGGCGAGCTGGTGCCGAAGCAAATCGCTCTCCGCTATGCTGATAATATCGCCGTGGCGATCGCACGACCGATTACCTGGCTTTCGAGATTGACGAATCCGCTTGTGGTGCTGCTCGACGCCTCCAATCGATGTATTCTGGCACTCCTAGGTATCAAGCGTGAAGAAGCATCCACAGTTAGCGAGGAAGACGTGAAGGCGGTAATCGCTGAAGGAACAGCGGCAGGCGTCTTAGAGCCGGAAGAAAAGCAAATGCTTGATCGAGTAATGCGCCTTGACGATCTCCCTCTGATCGCCGCCATGACGCATCGTAAGGACACCGTCTGGATTGACATCAATGAAGGACCGGAATCCATCCTGCATAAAATAGAGGAGACACACCATTCACGTTATCCCCTGTGCCAGACATCGTTTGAACAGATCATGGGCATCGTCGTGGTGAAGGATGTGCTGCTACAACTTGGCAGGGGAAAGCAGTTGGATTTACGTGCCATCGCGCATACGCCGATGTACATGCCGAAAGGCAAAAGCGTGCTGGAGGCGCTGGAGGAATTCAAGCGTTCCACCTCTAACATGGCGTTGATTGTGGATGAATATGGTGGACTTGAGGGCATCGTGACGCTGAAGGATATCATGGAAGTTATTGTCGGCGTGCTGCCGGAACCGGCGCACCGCGAAGACTATACGGCCACACTGCGCGAGGACGGGAGCTGGCTGGTGGATGGTGGCCTGTCCATTCACGAGGCCGAAGAAATGATCGGCATGCACGACATGATGGACCAAGAAGACAGTTTCACCACCGTCGCGGGTTTCATGTTCTTCCAGCTTGGTCAGGTTCCTAAGGCGGGGGATCATCTTGAGTGGCGACAGTGGCGATTTGAAGTGATGGATATGGATGGAACAAGAATCGACAAACTTCTTGTGTCGAAGGTGACGACGGAATAGGGCGCGACTACCCCACCTCATTCCTGAACACGATCGATACACCTATCATCTAATAAAACACCTAATGTTCGAAGTCTGAGGCTGATTGCATACCAATCATCCGGGTCCTGCTGAGTGGCCACCGGCCCCAGAGACCCGCGCCGTCGGCTCAATCAGCGCTCGGCGTGAGACACTTGACGAAGATTGGTGTCGTCGATCTACTGCACTTCTTCCACCCCCTCCATGAACCGAGGGAATTCTTTAAATTGGGTCCATTGGTTGTAGGCCGTACGAACTGCCACATTTGAGATTAATCGATTTCTCGATTACAGATATGAGGAGCATCTTCTTTCCTGATGGTGAGGTCACCGTTCAAGGTGCCTTACTTATATGTTGAATGCCTTCGTCTATAGGAGAGGCCTATTTACCCCCAGCTCCGCCGGTTCCATCAGATGAACCCATGCTCCCGGTTGATCCCTTGCTCCCTGACCCAGAGCCTGTGCCGGAGTCGCTGCCCCCAGCTGCTCCAACGCCAGGGTTTGTCTTACTTGCATTGGATCCGGTAGTTTCCGGGGCTGTTTTTGGTTTGCCACTCGGCTTTACACCCTCCATTAATCCATCTGAGTTTTTTGATGTGTCCCCCTTCATGCCATCCCCCTTCATCGATTGCGACTGGCTGTCACTTTTGGATTGCTCGGCCATAACCGGTCCGCCGGTGAATAAGATAATTCCACTAGCTAGACTCATATAGATGCATGCTTGACGGCTCGTCATCTCATTCTCTCCTTCGTGTTGGGTTGATCCGACAATGGTTTGTTGAGCGTACTGCTTTTACTCTAAACAAAGTTGTGAGGATTCTGTACTGGGAAAAGACCTGGAAGAGATCTGTCATAAGGGATAGCTATTCTTTCGATCTACTCGGTCCTCACGTCGAACTGAAGAAGTTCGATCGAGCCTTCCATAAGAAACGTTCCACCCTTTTCTTCCTGATACCCGTGCGGCTAGGGACCATACCAGCATCAGCGGATAGGCGAACGCGATAGCTTGAACCATCTTAGTCTGAATTTTTAGATGCATAATATGGCGGCCAACTGCCAGATGATCATTGCAGCGGGGCAGGGGGCGCTCGCAGGCCAGGCGATCAATCGGGATCTGTTCGAAGACCGCCTGAGGAGGCATGCCTTGCCGCGCTCAGGTCAACAACAAAAAATCGTATCTGCATAGGCGGTTCGTAACAAGGAGAAAACATGAAACGGGATAAGAAGAGTAAGGACACAGAGAAAGTCAGCCAGCTCACTCAGTTTGAGGAGAGCGCCGTTGAACAGCTCCTCACGACCAACCAGGGACTGGCTGTCAACGATGACCAGAATTCTCTCAAAGCTGGTCCACGCGGGCCCTCGCTGCTGGAAGATTTTCACCTACGCGAGAAAATCACGCATTTTGACCATGAGCGGATCCCGGAACGCGTGGTGCATGCGCGCGGTTCGGCAGCCCATGGGTTTTTCCAGGTCTATGAGTCCATGGCTTCAGTGACGAGGGCCGCCTTTCTTCAAGATCCGTCGGCTCGCACGCCCGTCTTCGTGCGGTTTTCCACGGTGGTGGGATCACGGGGCTCGAGCGACTTGGCGCGGGATGTTCGGGGATTCGCGGTGAAATTCTATACCCAGGAGGGAAACTTTGATCTCGTCGGGAATAACATTCCCGTATTCTTCATACAGGACGGGATGAAATTTCCAGACCTGGTGCATGCGGTCAAGCCGGAACCGCACCATGAAATGCCTCAGGCAGCCTCTGCCCACGACACTTTCTGGGATTTTATCTCACTGATGCCCGAGTCAATGCACATGATTATGTGGGTGATGTCCGATAGGGCGATCCCACGGAGCTTGCGCATGATGGAGGGCTTTGGGGTGCATACGTTCCGGTTTGTGAACGTCAAGGGCACCTCCCGCTTCGTTAAATTTCACTGGAAGCCGCTCTTGGGCGTACATTCCGTCGCCTGGGACGAAGCGCAAAAGATTTCCGGAATCGATCCTGATTTTCATCGCCGGGATTTGTGGGAAGCGATCGAACACGGGGACTTTCCCGAATGGGAACTCGGCGTACAGATTGTTGAGGAAAAAGATGAGCATCGCTTCGACTTCGATCTCCTGGATGCGACCAAAATCATTCCAGAAGAACTCGTGCCGGTGAAACGTATCGGAAAGTTGACCCTGAACAAGAACCCCGACAACTTCTTTGCCGAGACGGAACAGGTAGCCTTCCATCCCGGTCATGTCGTGCCTGGAATTGATTTCTCCAATGATCCCCTGCTCCAGGGTCGGCTCTTCTCGTATCTTGATACGCAGCTCATTCGACTGGGCGGGCCAAATTTTCATGAAATTCCGATTAACCGGCCAGTATCGCCCGTTCACAATAATCAACGCGATGGGCATATGCGGCAAACCATCAATCAGGGGCGGGTCAGTTATCACCCCAATTCTTTGGGGGGTGGCTGCCCCATGCAAGCTAAGGCTGATATGAGCGGATTTGTGAGCTACGCGGAACGAATGGAAGGATCCAAAGTGCGGGCGCGAAGCGAGAAGTTTTTCGATCACTTCAGCCAGGCGGCCTTGTTCTATAACAGCCAGTCTCATCCGGAGAAAGCACACATCGTCCAGGCGTTGCGATTCGAACTTGGGAAAGTCCAGACGCCAACGATTCGTGAACGCATGCTGTTTTTGCTCGCGCAGATAGACACAACGCTCGCCGGCCTGGTAGCCCAGGGCCTCGGCATACCCGTGCCCACGAAAGTCGAGGGCCCCGTCAACCAAAGCGTGCCTGCAGACGGCCAGTCGAAACAATTCCAGCCAAAACCGCCGACGCGTACCGTCACCCGGTCACCGGCCTTGAGCATGGCGAATACGGTGAAGGAAAGCATTGCGACGCGGAAGATTGCCATTCTGGCTGCGGATGGCGTGGACGATACCGCGATCGCCGGGATGAAAAGGGCACTGATGGCCGCGGGTGCACAAGTCAAAGTGGTCTCCCCGAGACTTGGGACCGTGACGGGCGCGAAGGGGACGCAGACCGCCATCGATTTTAGTTTCCTGACGGCGGGCTCGGTTCTGTTTGATGCCGTCTATGTACCTGGCGGCGAACAAAGTGTCGAAATCTTAAAAGGGGATGCGAAGGCGGTCATGTTCGTCAAAGAAGCCTACCTCCACTGCAAACCCATCGCCGTGACCGACGCGGGGCTCGACCTCTTGATGGAGGCGCAGTCTGGTGCGGATAAAACATCGAAAAGTCACGCCGAAGGCGTAGCTCACGATGACACCAAGCTGCTCGCAGGGGATGAAGGCATCGTCACCGGGATGGCAGCACAAATGAAGCAGGTCGCAGCAAAATTTATCAAAGCCCTCTCCCAACACCGTCATTGGGACCGGGAAAGCAAAGGACAAATGCCCGCCTGAACAGGTCGTCAGGCAGTTAAAGGACCATAACACCATATAAGGAGCACATCATGAAAAAAGATCAATTGCAGGAACTGCTGTACCAGGCCTTAGAAACAGAAGCCGGAGGGGTGCAAGTCTACGAGACTGCCGTCCGCTGCGCCATCAACGAAGACCTCAAGGAAGAATGGGAGAAGTATCTGGAGCAGACACGGACCCATGAGCGCATGATGCGATCGCTCCTAGAAACGATGGGGCTGGATCCGGCGAAAGAGACCCCGGGAAGACAGGTCGTGCGCCACAAGGGTGAAGCGTTGGTCGAGGCGATGAAAATGGCGCTCAAGGGAGATAGTCCGGAGGCGGCACAACTCGTCGCCGCGGAATGTGTCGTCACGGCTGAAACCAAAGACCACCAGAACTGGGAGTTGCTAGGGGAGGCGGCGAAAAAGCTTCCTGCCACCGAAGCGAAGGCTCTCAAGGAGGCTTGCGGACAGATTGAAGACCAGGAAGACGAGCATTTGTACCATTCGATGGGTTGGAGCAGGGAGTTGTGGATGGAGTCGCTGGGTCTGCCTGCCGTGCTTCCGCCGCCGGAGGAAGAACAGGATGTGAAAACCGCTGAGGAAGCTGCTCAGGCCAAAGGGTCGAGGGCACAGATGGTGAAGTCGTAGGCCAACCAGCGTCATTCGAAGGAGAGTCCAATACAATCGCCCTGGATGCGCGCGACACTACCGCGACGTGATCCGGAGATGTCATCGCTTCCTTAGAAGTCTCTTTGTATTCATAAGAGGTAGCCATCACGCTAGATCGACACACGCTGCAGAAGTATTGTCTAAAAAAGCTGTAGACCTCGAGACCAGTGAGCCTTTGCCCGCTGGGCGCAAGCGACTTATCAGGTCAGTGAACGCCGGCGTCGAGCTGCTCCCAATGCTGCGGGGCCTCCTTGCAATATCGGAATCGCCGCGATCCTCAAGAGGCATGGACGGATGCGCCTCCCGACCTACCCTCCCCCCAATGTATTTACCTAGTATTGAACGACCTTGCGGTCCGCTACGATAAATATTGAAACAGCGGTCGAAAGAGCCCACAGATCAGTCAACCTAGAAAGGAGCAATTATGCGACTCATGACCAAAATGATAGGTACGCCATTACTGGCAGTTGTGTTTTGCGCAGGTTTTTCCACCATCGCACACTCAGTAGACCGGGAGGTCTATGACAAACCGATTGTGCAAACGGGCAATACCATCAAAGGGAAGATTATGAGTGTGAATCCGGACGCGAAGGTTGCCCAGACGTGGCATGTGGGAGTGAAGGACAGCGACACTGGACATGTAGTAGTTCTTCATGTCGATAAGACCACCACAAGAAAGGACATTATGCTAAGCCCTGATGTGGGAGCCAATGTGGTCGCTAAGTATAATGAGCAAAAGCATGCCATTTCATTTCTGACGGATCAGAGCATGAGCCACTGACATCCTTTGTGATATCCAAGGTAGCACTTTAGATGAATGACGGTTCAGGAATGCCGGGCTGTCACGAAGGAAGTGGATAGAGAGGTTGTTAAACAGGCGATCAGAGTGCCCGCGCTCAATGTCCATGTTACCCAGACTGCTGTGTAACACAAGTATTGAGGCTGAATATGCGATGAATTTCAGAATTCCGAACTGACCTTATGCAACAGAATGTTAGAAGGTGGTTTGTGATTGCTTTAATCTTAGCTTCACCATTCCCCCGAGTAAGGTCGAGAATTGTCCCCCTGACATCGATAACCTTATCGATAGGGCAGGCACTATGGATTGGTCAGAAAACTAATGGCCGTAGTGTGATCACTCGTTCATTCAGAACACATGATTCAATAACTGGGAACCGGACACGCCGTCCCCATCCATCGACTCATTCCAAACATCTCGCGAGACATCCTATCTCTTTTCCCAGTATTGGATTCTCTCCTGCATTGCTAGACTACCTCGAGCAACATCGAAGACATCACGTGTGAATAAACCAATAATGTAGAGAGGCTAAGTATGACCATCCGTCAAGCGTGCATCTACATATTCATTACCGGTGGAATTTTCCTTCTAGGCGACGGAGTACAGGCACAGGTCGGCGGTGGAAGTTCTGCAGGTGGTTCCGGAACGATGGGACAAGGAGACATCACGAAACCGGGCGCAGGAGGAGATGCAATGCGTGGAGGAGGGGCTACGAACCCGAATCGACATCATGACAGAGCCCCGTCAGGACCGATGGATCAGGGACGTCCCGAGAGTACGAGACCGGGGCAAGGTGGAGATACAAATCTCGGGGGTAGAACACCGGATTCAATCGGAGGCAATCCGAACATTCAAGGTGGCGGATCAGGATCCGGAAGCATGAGAACTCCCGGTGAGATGGGCTCATCCAGCGGCATGGGCTCAGGAGGAGGAATGGGAGGCTCAGGAGGAGGAATGGGAGGCTCAGGAGGAGGAGCGGGAGGTGGTGGAAAATAACCGGCTAAACGATTGTGATTTGGTGTTGGTATGTCAGAAGCCACCTCCAAAAGTAAGTGATCATCTGAACTAACTTTTTAATAGGGGGTCGATTGCTATGTCTGTTATAGAAAAATCCATTGACCTGAACGTGTCGGTCCGGACAGCTTACAATCAATGGACCCAGTTTGAAGAATTTCCTCGGTTCATGGAAGGAGTCGAACTAGTACGTCAGCTTGATGACAAACATCTTCATTGGAAAGCCAGCATCGGCGGAAAGCAGCAGGAGTGGGATGCAGAGATCACAGAACAGGTTCCCGACCAACGGATCGCATGGCGGAGCCAACACGGGGCGAGGAACGAAGGGATCGTCATATTTTCACCTGTGACTGAAGGAAAGTCGAAGATCAACCTGCGCATCGACTATGACCCTCAGGGTGTGGTCGAAAAAACAGGTGATGCCGTAGGCGTAGTATCTCAACGGGTAGAAGGGGATTTGAGGCGATTCAAGGAATTCATCGAGTCCCGCGGACAGGAAACCGGATCCTGGCGAGGAAATGTCAGCTGAAGCAATAGGGCAGGGCCCGATGGTTGTACTTTATATAGATCGCTGAAGGAGGGAAGGAGGGATTGCTTAAAACCCACAAGGCTGGAGCGATCCTTCTTTTGCTCTATATTTGAGGCAGAATCATCCTCATACGATTTCGGTTCAGTTCATTCTCATTTTCCTAGCAAATCCGCTTCAGCTGCCTGACGTTCCTGGAGGTATTGCTGACCATGGCGCCGGTACTCCGAATCAAGACCTCAGCTGGGAAAGAAGTCATCGATCTGACCGATTCCCTGGCAGAAGAGATCCGTAAATCGAATATGCATGAAGGGCTGTGCGTTTTGTTCGTCACGCACACGACGGCCCCGTTGACGACTGGCGAGATCGGGGAAGGGACGGAGCAGGATTTCCTGCAAGTGGTGGAGAAAATAATCCCGCGGATTCGGTTTCAACACGCGCATAATCCTGCTCATGCCTGGTCGCACATGGCTTCGTCGATCCTCGGCCCATCATTGACATTGCCAGTGTTGGACGGCAAGTTGGTCCGTGGGACATGGCAATCGGTGATGCTCATCGAACTCGATGGCCCCCGCGATCGCACGGTGCATGTCACATTGATCAGCAATAGGGATGAGTAATAATGCCAAGCATGCACGCTTAGTGAAGTGCGATAAGGCCATTTGAGATGGCGTATTTGGTGAGATCAGCGGTCGTCCGCAGGCCTAGCTGTTTCATGATTCTTGTTTTATGAAATTCGATAGTCTTGCCGGAGACCTTCATGACAGCCGCTACTTCCTTTGTCGCTTTGCCCTCGGCGACGAGCTGGAGCACTTCCCGTTGGCGTGGAGTCAGTTCCTGGGCAAATCCCCCGGTCTCATTCCCGTTGTCTGTCGAGGTTGGTCGGAGAGCTTGGTCCACTAGGGCTTGCGCGACAATCGGGGAGACATAGGTATTGTTTTTGAGCACCTCTTTAATCGCAACCACCAGCTCCGAACCGACAGATTGCTTGAGAACATATCCGGACACTCCAATGCGAAATGCTTCAGTGACAAAAACGGATTCCGAGTGCATTGTGAGAATGACAATCTTGATTGCGGGATTCATTTTACGAATTTGCCGACAAGCATCGAGCCCATTGAGTAACGGGAGAGAAATGTCCACGACCGCGACATCGGGAGAGCGCTCTTGAATTGACGTGAGCAGAGCGCGGCCATCGGGAACGATCCCGATCAGACTGAATTCCCCTTCAAGTAACTTCTGAATTCCTTGGGCCACCAAGATATGATCATCGGCCAGTAAGACGGTGGGCTTCCCGTTCATTGAGCAACCTCCATTGACCATATATGTTCGGAAAGTTTACTGGCATTCTGTACAGCAATACAAGTAGGCCTGCAGGGCAGGAGTATACGGTAGGGCACCGGAGACTTTCACAGGGTAATAGTTTCTCTAGTTGTGTTTATTGAGGAAGTGACCTTGGAAGTACCAGCTGAAGAATGTGACCTTGCTGCCATGCGTCGGCTCCAGGTGCAATTGGAGGTGCGACAATATTAGCTCGATCCTGACGCTTGTCCTCACTCTGTATCTTCAAGCGTTGATCGCGCGACTCCACCAGACCGGCTTGCGCCTGTCCGTCTGCGGTAAATCCCATCATCAAAAGCGGATGCCCGACGGGCAATGCCTGTTTTGTATCGGTATGCCAGGTGTGCCATGTTTTGCCATACGTTCCAATGATCTTCTCCATGAGCGCATGTTCAGCCTTCTGCGGAATCCCGGGCGCAACCAGTTGCCCGCTCTTTACCTCATGCACATGGCTGTGCCAGAGGGCCTGCTCGTCCGGGGAAAGCGTCTCAAATAAGCCTTTACTGATAATGTATTCCACGCCTATGATTTTGGCGTCTTTGGTATTCCCATCGAAAATGACGCATTGATTCATGTCCTCATTGATGACGGAGCAGAAATGATGCGCTTCGACTTGGGCCTCCATCCGACCGTTATAGAAGTGGAATCCATCCAAATAGATATTCAAAGCGTCAATAGGTGCCTTACCCTGAAGAAAGGCTGCGCCAGCCTCTAATACTGTGGTCGTCGTAGTAACAGTTTCACCCGGAGGATTGATCGGTGAAGGCTAAGACTTCCCGCGCACGCCGTGACAACAATGTGCAGAACCAAGGAAAGGTAGCATTTCCAGATGCGTAACATTGATGCCATAGCAATGTTCCTTCCAAGTAAGAGCGAGGATTACCCTGCGAATGATTGTCGGTCCGCTCATAAGTTTACTACTCTAAACAGCAGGACAAGCTAGTGATTACCCTTATGAAGGACAAATCATTAGGCAACCAGCGAATGCAGGCTACATTTTACGTGGCGGCGATCGTTACGTTGGCCTCTTGTATAGATAAGTTTGCAAACCCTCTTGGCTGCCGGCGCGTTGTCCTCCTCTGATGGCTGTCCGTACAGATCCGACGCGGGTAAAATGATGCTCGAGAAAGGCGGTATGAAGCCGCGGAAGTCACAGGAGGATACGGCCGTCGCCGGAATGCTTTGGGGACGCGTGAATATCAACCGGGTGTGAGCCGCTCGACTCCGTCTGTGGAACCTACAAGCTTCCCTTCCGGAGAAAAGCCGAAACAGATTCGCAACGGCTTTTCATAAGCGTTTCTGATTAAAACAATCAACATACTCGCCATCAGACCATAGCCTGTGAGTCATCAAGAATGTAGGAGCAATTCATAGAGCACCAGCGAGCGACCCATCACTTCATATGAATTACCTGCTTTGAACGTCCTCTTGTCGTGATTGTCAGGAGCATTCGTGTCCAGTAGCAACGACCACTCTTGCCCTCCCTCGCATTGCGGAAGAGTGAAACTCACTCCTTCGTGATGGGCATTGAAAATAATGAACAGGGTGGCTTCCTTGCCTCGCTGACGGATGCCGGACGATTGTGCTCGCCCATCGAGGAGCATGCCGAAGCAGCGTAACGACGCATCCTGCCAGTGGTGCTCCTCCAAAGGTATCCCTGTCGCATTGATCCAGGTGACGTCCCGCACGCCTAATTCTTCGACGTATTGGCCATTTAAGAATAAGTTACGGCGCAATATGGGATACTTATGTCGTAGCGAGGTGAGGGTTTGAACAAACCGTATTAACGATGTTTCGCCTTCACCAAAATTCCAGTTATACCAACTAATATCGGTATCCTGACAGTAGGCATTATTATTCCCTCGTTGCGTCCGTCCAAATTCATCGCCGCCCAAGATCATCGGCGTTCCTTGGGACAGAAGGAGCGTGGCTAGCATATTACGTCGCTGGCGTTGTCTTAACGATAGGATGATGGGATCATCGGATGGTCCTTCCGCGCCGCAATTCCACGAACGATTGTCTGTGCTCCCATCTGCATTATTTTCACCATTGGCTTCATTATGCTTTTCATTGTAAGAGACCACATCATTGAGCGTGAACCCGTCATGTGCCGTAATAAAGTTCACACAGGCCCACGGTCTTCGTCCTTGATGGTTAAAGAGCGAGGCTGAAGCGCTGAGTCGATCGGCGAACAGGGAGACTGGCAATTCTCCCCGCCAAAAATCGCGCACCTGATCTCGAAATTTATCGTTCCACTCTGCCCACCCGGGAGGAAAGCCCCCGACTTGGTATCCGCCGGGTCCACAATCCCAGGGTTCGGCGATCAGCTTGACGGTTCCGAGGAGGGGGTCCTGACTACAGGCCTTGAGAAAGCCGCTCTGGTTATCGAAACCGTTGGGTTCGCGGGCCAGAATGGTCCCGAGATCAAATCGAAACCCGTCGACGTGGGTTTGTTCAACCCAGTACCGGAGGCTATCCATGACCATTTGCAACACGCGCGGATGGCTGAGATTGACCGTGTTCCCTGTTCCCGTGTCGTTAATGTAGTAACGGGATTGCTCAGGCAGAAGGCGATAATAACTAGCATTGTCGATTCCTTTGAATGATAACGTCGGACCTCGTTCATTGCCCTCTGCGGTGTGGTTGTAGACCACATCCAAGATGACTTCCAATCCCGCATCATGGATTTGCGCCACCATTTCCTTGAACTCACGGAGGCTATCTGGGCGAGATGCCGCATATCGAGGATCGGGGGCGAAAAAGCCGATGGTATTATATCCCCAGTAGTTCGTGAGGCTCCGCTCCAGGAGATGGCTGTCATTGATGAAGGTGTGGATAGGCAATAGTTCGACGGCGGTGATTCCAAGCGATTTCAAGTAGTGTAAGACCTCGTTCGTCGCTACGCCGGCATAGGTGCCTTGCAGGTGTGATGGAACGGATGGATGGAGTTTTGTGAGTCCACGAACGTGCGTTTCATAAATAATGGTGTCATCCCACGGGAGATGTTTTCGTCCCCTGGGTCCTGACCAGTCAAAATTGGGATCAACCACCGTGCATTTGGGCATGAACGGCGCGCTGTCTCGGTCGTCAAATGTCAAATCATCCTGAGATTCCACTCGATAGCCGAACAGCGCAGGATTCCATCGTAGCTCGCCCATGTGCGCACCGGCGTAGGGATCCAACACCAACTTATTCGGGTTAAATCGATGGCCGGCTTCGGGCTCGTATGGACCATGCACGCGAAAGCCATAGGGAGCACCGGGATGGATATTAGGCAAGTATCCGTGCCAGATTTGATCGGTATGCTCAGGCAACGGCACCCGGTCGATTTCTTTCTCCCCCTTTGCATCGAAGATGCACACCTCCACCTTGGTGGCATGCGCGGAAAATAGGCTGAAATTGGTCCCCTTTCCATCCCATGTCGCACCGCGCGGAGTGGGACGGCCTTCTTGCACTCGTATCATTGGATAGTGCTCCTTCATGCAACGGTCTAAAGTAGGTTTATAAGTAAACGAATTTGGAGATCTTTAATTGGTTCATTCGGGAATGACACGGTGTTTACTATTTATGAACAGAAAAGAGTCCGCACCGTATCGCAAGGGGTCTTGGGCGATTCTCAATGGATTCAGATTGAACAGATGAAATTAGGAGCATGACCGTTCACGGCATTTCAAAAATAGCATAGAAAAATGCTACTGCTGTTTGGACAAAAGCGCGACAGGAAAACTAGACAACAGTTCCCGCAGCCAGCACCTTCCTCCATCGAAATGGCGACCATCCAGTTCGTGGTGCCAACGACCCTCTGGCAATGATATGGTGGTGTCTTCCCAAGCATCTCCTAGATGACTAAATAGTCTCGGCGCGATGGCAACGACCTCACCGCCTCGTAGAAAGCTGACGACATGTGCCCCCTTCTCACCCTCCGCGTACAGGGGAAGATAGTCTCCATGAGGACCGAACGGTTTGGGCCGGTTGCGACGAAGTCGGAGGCCTTGACGAATCAACCACAGCTTCGGTAGCCCTTCTTTTCGTCGCTGCCAGATTTCATCAGCCGACAATTTCTCGAGGTCTCGTAGAAGTGTCTTTCGGAGCCCGTAATCAACTGGCCGGCGATTGTCAGGATCCACAAGGCTATAACTCCATAACTCCGTGCCTTGATACAGGTCGGGAATTCCGGGAGCGGTTAATTTTAGCAAGGTCTGCGACAGAGATGTGACCTGTCCTTGGGGCTCTAACCCGGCAGCGAACTGAGTGAGATCGTCAATGAACTGAGGATCTTCATACAACCTAGTGACATAAGTTCGAATCGCTTGTTCATACTCTTTCTGCGGAGCCGTCCACGAGGTGTGCAGTTTGGCTTCCCGGATGATTTTTTCAGCATAGGCGAGCGCTCGCTCTTTCTCCAGCGGCCAGGCACCCACGAGGGTCTGGAAGAAGAAATACTCGAAGTTCCGATCTGGGGAATATGCACCCCAATGCTTGGCGGTCTGTTGCGACCACTGCGTGATCTGAGTTATCCAGCGAGCAGGGATCTCAGTAAGGGCCGCAAGTCTGGCTCTCACATCCTCACTCCGTTTCGTATCGTGAGTGGAAGTCCCGAGCATCGTCTTGGGCCAGTACCAGTGCCTATGTTCGCACCACTGATGGAATTGATCGATCGTGGTGCCGAAACGTCCCGGATTACCCCCCACTTCGTTCAGGGCTATAAAGCGGTGATAACAATAAAAGGCGGTATCCTCAGCTCCTTTGGCCATAACCGGGCCGGTGATCTGCTGAAAGCGTGTGACAAAGTCGCCTTCTCGCTCTCCCGTTATTATGAGGAGCAATAGGTCTCGGATGAAGAGTAAGAGATCCTGTCCCAGATCTGTGCGTCGTGCCGAGACGTTCGCGAAGGCCCGTGTCACGACGCGTTGATCGTGCTCACTCACCTCGCCCGTTTGCGGGCGCACATACGCTCGATAGACGGGGAACTCGACGAGATACTCGCGAATGGCCTCGTGTAACTCATGACGAGTGTAATCCCGGTGATGGGTATGCTGCTCACAAATCTCCCACAACATTGATGTGAGAATATTTAAGTCACTGCCTAACACGTGCCGGAGCACGTGATCCTTTTTCTCACGAAGTACCTCGGCAAACGTCCGGGTCTCTCCGCTGAACTCCCCATAAAATCGGGTAAGCGATTCCTCACTGCTGGGATCCATAAAAAGGCCTAAGACTAGGTTCATAAAATCGTAGCCCGTGGTGCCTGACACGGGCCACGATTCTGGCAATTGCTCCTCGTCAATCAGGATCTTTTCCACCACAATCCAACCACTGGAGACACGCGCTTGGAGCCGCTCCAGATACTGCTGGGGATCTTGCAATCCATCTGGGTGATCCACTCGCACGCCGTCAACGGGACCGTCCGGCGCCAACCAATCAAACAGCCGCTGATGAATATCCGCAAAGACACGCTCATCCTCTGTCCGGAGACCCACCAGGGTATTGATATCAAAAAACCGGCGATAGCCGAGGTCTTGGGAGGACGTTCGCCAAAACGCGAGGCGGTAGTTTTGGCGCTCAAGTAGCTCATGGAGAGCGGACGTGTCCTGGTTTAAGCGTTCAATGCATCGATCAACACTCGACGCCGCAGCTTCATCTTCGCGTAAGAATCTGGCGAGGAGATCCAGCAGAATGCCTTTATCACGATGTCGCCGCCGAAGACTGACCCAGTCGGTGGTCCTGGAAGAGGGGAGCTGTTCGAGCGCATCGGCGAAGAAGGCCGTCATGTCAGACGCAGCCACATCTGCAGCTTGTTTCAGGATGAATTCGATTGAGCGAGGAGCAAGTGGAAGCACATGATCGTGGTACTGAATGGTAAACGATCCACCGTGGCGTGCCACGTGGATCTCTCCCGTGTCCAGAACACGTCCGTAATGGTCACTGAGTATGGGGACCATTACCATGTGATGCAATTTGCTTTCGGGCGGCTGCCATTCCACATCAAAATAAGGCGCATAGCGGCTCGCTTGACCATTCTCTAAAACATCCCACCACCACACACTTTCTCGACCCCCTATGGCCATATGGTTGGGGACAATATCCAGCAGAAGGCCTAATTGATGCGTGCGCAATTCCTGATTAAACCGTTTGAACGCCTCTTCTCCCCCTAACTCGTGATTCACCCGTGTGTGATCTAAAACGTCATACCCATGCGTACTACCTTTTGCAGCCTGGAGAATCGGGGAACTGTAGCAATGGCTGACTCCGAGTTCGCGGAGATACGGCACAATTGCAGTCGCATCATTGAGCGTAAAACCAGCGTGCATTTGAAGACGATAGGTGGCTAGGGGATCCGGCATGAAGTTATTCTTTAAACAAGCAATGGCGAGTTAGCGAGGTATTCTGGCTCCTCGAGCAGAAAACAACAGAATGGTACTATAGAATCATTACCCTTCTAAAAACGCTGGTTCTTTCCCTAGTCGGTTGAACAAATCTCTCGATAACGTTCCATCCAATTGTCCTACTGCTAAATCAGCTCAGCGCTCAATAGTTATCCTAAGGATAGTCCTAGTGGATTAAGTTCTGCGGTATGGCAAAAAGAACAAGGGCAGGTGTTGAGACTTAGAATTCACTTTTGGTATGGATGTGTGCCGCAAATCAACGAATGGCATGTCGAATGACGCCTCGTCCTATCACACCCGCACAACGGAGTTTAGTCGATGCGGAGCATATGGCTATCACTATAAGTGAGGGGTCTTTATGACTGACGTGCAGGAAATACGTCAGCTCGAATGCGGGGCTGTGTCTCAAGTGGATGGCAGGATCCTCTGGCGCGTGTGGGCTCCCAATGCGAAACGCGTAGACCTGGAATTGCTGGAGGGAGATGGCTGGAAGACATACATCATGACACGCGAAGAGCGGGGATACTTTAGTTGTGAGAAGGGGGAGATCCATAGCGGGCAACGCTACGTCTATCATCTGAATAGCGGTCCACCACGGCCGGACCCGGCTTCCCGCTGGCAACCAGATGGAGTTAATCTGCCGTCAGCGGTGCTCCGTCTGGATGAATTCCAGTGGACTGACGCGGGCTGGGGGGGTATCCCACGCGAAGATCTCGTGTTCTATGAATTACATGTCGGCACATTTACGCCAGAAGGCACATTTGATGCGGTCATCCCCCGGCTTGCTTCATTGCGTGACCTGGGGGTCACCGCGATTGAGATTATGCCGGTCGCACAATTTTCCGGTACGCGCAATTGGGGATATGATGGCGTGCATCCCTATGCCCCCCAGCACAGCTATGGTGGGCCGCACGGCTTCCACCGTCTCGTAGATGCGTGTCACCGCCACGGACTCGCGGTGTTTCTCGACGTGGTCTACAACCATATTGGACCGGAAGGGGCCTATCTGAGCGAATTCGGTCCGTATTTCACTGAACGCTATCAAACGCCTTGGGGAGCAGGAGTCAATTATGACGACCGAGGCTCGGATCCGGTGCGAGAGTTCGTGTGTGACAATGTGCGCATGTGGATCCGTGACTACCATATTGATGGCTTACGATTGGATGCCGTCCACGCCATTTACGACCTTGGCGCCCGCCACATTTTACGGGATATCAAAGACGCCGCTGAGTCGGCCTCGAAGGCACGGGGTCACATCGCGCATATTGTGGCGGAAAGCGATCTCAATGACATCCGTCTCTTACTGTCACCCGATCGAGGTGGTTATGGAGTGGACGCTCAGTGGAGCGATGATTTTCATCATGCCATTCACACCTGTCTCACCGGTGAAGAACACGGGTATTATGCCGACTATGGGCAACCCTCTCAAATAGTCAAAGCGTTGACTGACACCTTCGTGCTGGACGGAGGCTATAGTCGATCACGTGATCGGTGCCATGGCGCCGTCAATGCGGGGCTTTCTGGAGATCGCTTCGTAATCTGCATTCAGAATCATGATCAGATCGGCAATCGTGCGTCAGGCGATCGGCTGAGCACGCTATTGTCCCCCACGGCACGGCGCCTCGCGGCAAGCATGTTGCTCTTGGCCCCGCATTTGCCACTCCTCTTTATGGGGGAAGAGTACGGCGAGCCGCATCCGTTCCCGTTTTTCTGTTCCTTCAATGACCCAGTACTCATCGAAAGTGTTCGATTGGGTCGTCGGAGGGAATTCGAAGCGTTTCACAGGGACGGTGCCGACGTGCCGGATCCACAGGCCGAGTCAACGTTCGAGGTCTCCCGGCTAACCTGGTCTTGGGAATCAGACCCCCATCAATCAGGACTTCGCACATTGTATCAAGATCTGCTGCGGGCGCGGCGTGAATGGCCCGCCCTGCATAACTACGTCCACCGCACGGCTCGTTTGCTTCCCGTCGCCAATCCCGTATTGGAGCTCATCCGCGGTGATCTGAGTGCTGATCCACAACAGTCCCTTCGAGCTCTCTTCAACCTGACCAGAGAAGAACAGCTGATTCCGGACGAGAGCCGAGGAGGATTGCGGTGGAGTTCCGAGGCGGAACGCTATCATGGCGCGCGGGCTGTTCCATCTTCTGATCACACATTGTTGCCTTATGAGTGTCTCGTCTTTCAGACATAGAGAAGGTCTATGAGCCGTGATGCATGGGATATTGATGCCGTCTACCTAGGCGCGGATGGGAAGGAGCGTCGAGTCGCCCGCGAATCCATCGAAGCAATCCGATCAGCCATCGGATCCGCACCTTCCAAGCCAGAGTCTTTATTTGATGAGCCGGTCAATGTGGTGCATGAGGGGAAATCGTTGCGATTCTCCGGACGGGCCGAGTTGCACCTGGAAGACGGTACAGTGATGGAGGTATGTGATCGCCTTCCAACCAACGTGCCGACCGGCTACCACGAGCTCGTTCCGATTGGCCGGACTTCCTCCACGAAGCTGATTGTGACGCCGGGACGCTGTCACCTTCCTTTAGGATTAAGAACGTGGGGCTGGAGCGCGCAGGTGTATGCCACCCGAAGCAAAACCAGCTGGGGGATCGGAGACTTGGCCGATCTTCGCCGCCTTGGGAAATGGGCCGAGTCTCTTGGCGCGGGAATGCTGCTCATTAATCCGCTGAATGCCGCACTTCCTCTCCTGCCACAGGAGGCAAGCCCCTATTCGCCTTCTAGCCGCCGTTACCGGAATCCACTCTATCTCCGGATCGACGACGTGCCCGGGATCGAGCGCGTGCAAGCCGATCTACGCCCGCATGCTGCCGCTGCTCAGGCCTTGAATGACGAGCGCACGATCAATCGCGATCGCGTGTTTCAATTCAAATTGGACGCCCTGCATAAATTATGGGCTGTGTTTAGCGACGACGCGGATTTCGATCGATTTCAGCGAGACCACGGATCATCGCTCGACCAATTCGCTGTGTTTAACGTCTTGGTAGAAGAGTATGGCACTGACTGGCGACAATGGCCGTCCGACTATCGACATCCGGACGGAGTGGGCGTGCAGCGGTTCGTGCAGGAATATGCCGATCGCGTGCGTTTTCACAAATGGCTGCAATGGCTTTTGGATTGCCAATTGAAGCAGGCCGCGGAGCCGGTGGCGTTGATCCAGGACTTGCCCATCGGCTTTTCGCCCAATGGTGCCGATGCTTGGGCCTGGCAGGATCTTCTGGCACTTGATTGTTCGATCGGAGCGCCTCCGGATTTATACAACAAAGAGGGACAGAACTGGGGCTTGCCGCCCTTCATACCCCACCGCCTTCGGCAAGCGGCCTATGAACCATTCATTCAGACGATCCGTGCCGTCATGAAACATACCGGCGGGCTGCGTATCGACCATGTCATGGGTCTGTTCCGACTCTGGTGGGTGCCACCGGGACAGACACCGAAACACGGTGCCTATGTACGATATCGAGCCGATGACCTGTTGGGGATCATCGCGTTGGAAAGTCAGCGGGCAAGTGCGATCGTGGTTGGTGAAGATCTTGGCACTGTTGAGGAGGGGGTGCGTGAGCAGATGGCCGCGTGCGATATGCTGTCGTATCGGCTGCTGTGGTTTGAAGAGGTGGCACCAAGGGAATATCCAGAGAAGGCGTTGGCGGCGATTACCACGCATGATCTCCCGACGCTGGCTGGCATCTGGACCGGACAGGATGTTGAACTCCAGTTGCGAAGCGGGCTTAATCCGGACAAGGCTCAATCGGAAGAATTACGGCAGAAAATCGTACAAGCCAGTGGAGTGGATCCACATGTCGATGTAGAAACGGCTGCTATCCGAACCTTCGACCAATTGGCTGCTGCGCCGTCCGTCATTGTGATGGCCACGATGGAAGCGGCCTGCGTGGTCTCTGAGCGGCCGAATATGCCAGGAGCGGATGGCGCGTATCCCAATTGGTCGTTGGCTCTACCGCTTCCGCTTGAGGAAATCGAACGAGTGGCATTCCCGCGTTCCCTTGCCAGGGTCTTACAGCGCAATCGACCAGCAGTACCATGAAAGCGAGAATACTGCCCTAGATAATTCACTATGCGCCGATTTCTCGAGAGTGCTGTTACGGTGTCAAACGCATTGCTAAGAAAGGGACCTCAAAATGGCAAGAAACCATCAGCCCCGCTCATTAACCGCTCCCATTCGATATGCGGTCGTCGGATTAGGGCACATTGCACAATCCTCGGTACTTCCGGCTTTTGCTCATGCTAAGAATTCCAAACTCGAGGCACTGATCTCGGATGATCCTCGCAAACTTAAATATCTGGGGCGACAATATGGTGTGACGCATCAGGCGTCCTATAGCCAATACGAAAAATGTTTGAAAGAAGGCGCAATCGATGCCGTCTATATCGCGCTGCCCAATAGTCTTCATTGCGAGTATGCAGTTCGTGCCGCCCTGGCAGGGGTTCATGTCCTCTGTGAAAAGCCCATGGCTGTCACCGAACAAGAATGTCGAAAAATGATCCAGGCGGCGGAGAAAGCCGATGTCAAACTCATGATCGCATATCGCCTGCATTTTGATAAAGCCAATATGCGTACTGTGGCTCTGGCCCAATCTGGGAAACTTGGCGACCTACGTTTGTTCCAGTCTGTGTTTACGATGCAGGTACGTCCCGGTGATATCCGGACCAAGGCGCAACTCGGTGGGGGATCGCTGTACGATATCGGTGTATATTGCGTGAATGCGGCCCGTTATGTGTATCGGGACAACCCTATTGAAGTGAATGCGTGTCTTGTGAAGGGAACTGATCGACGGTTTCGGGAAGTCGATGAAATGGTCGCCGTCTGGTTGCGCTTTCCTGGTGACAGGCTGGCGACATTCATTTGCAGTTTCGGAGCCGCAGATGCGTCCTCGTATGAGGTGGTCGGCACAAAGGGACGGGTGCGGTTGTCCCCGGCCTTCGAGTATGGAGGACATTTGGAGCAACAGGTGGTGTTGAACGGAAAAAAACGATCGAATCAGTATCAAGCCGGCGATCAATTCGCGCCGGAGCTGATCTACTTTTCAAATTGCATTCTTAAGAAGACAGAACCCGAGTCCTCCGGGATGGAAGGTCTAATTGATGTCATGATTATTCGGGCACTCTATCGCTCAGCCAAAAGCGCCCGTCCGGTGCCGCTGACATTGCCGGGGAAAAAAGACTGGCCTTCACCCGATCTCGTTATGGAAAAGCCACCGATCCCCAAGGCAAAACTAATTCATGTGCAATCGCCTGCGCTCTAGTGGCACGGAAAAAATAGCCGGCTTGACTCATTGCAATCATGTTTCGCCACTTCGCGTCGGTATTTCTTTTTTAACCAGGAGGGCAGCGTTTCCAGTTCCTCATCGATCGCGCCATCAGTGCAAGTATGATCCTCGCTCCTTCTTTCGTTTCAAAAGTGAGTGGATGTATCCAGTATTAACCGCTGGCGTCTAAAGTGTAAAAGCATTCATTGACGAATAGATCATAAACTAACGGAGTTACTAGTAGGTGGTATACACTGCATAACGCCTAAGTAAGGCATTAATTAAATAAGTCTTGATAAATATGTTCGTCCTTATCCGCCACAATGTGATCGCTAGCCTAATTAGTTCGAGCCAACATCGCCTATCATTCTTCGCTCTCGGATCAGAAACTACTGCCATCTGCCCCGAGTTGATGACTGAAGCCCCCACGTTAATCCATTGCGCTTTGGATTTCCTATTCCACCGCCGCTTCAGGTAGCCAACGCCTCTAAGGCGGACACAGTGCATTTGCCCGCTATGCGCGAGCTATTTTCTCAGACTCTCCCAAGGTTTCTGGGGGTGTGCATCTCGAGAGGAACGTTCTGTAGTAACCAGCTTACATCCAAGGGTTTGGCGAGGAGCATTTGGTTCTAGTCTCTCATTAGACGCTACGAACTTCTCGCTGCATGCCGTTCTGCACCAACATGTTTGTGAAGCAATTCTTACGGGATAGGTGACAGAATTGATAATTGAACGCGGGTTAGCACCATGTCTGAGTTGCGAGAAATCTTCCGCAAGCTTGAACTGACGAATCGCAGTCAATGCCTGGACTACGCCAAAGCAAATAAGTCTCGCAAACCGCAAAGTATGCCAAAGCTGGTACAGCGGTTTGTGTCTATCATAATATGAGCTCTAATCAAAAAGACTACTTACTCCATGACCTAGGGATGGGAAAGGGACAGTCTTTTGATTCTAAGGAATTACTAACGGATGTGGGGACGCTTCCGAAGCGGTTGTGTCATGCTCATGCATGGCACAACCGCTTCGGAGATGTTGACTGACACCCGTATAGACTACCTGTTAATGCAGAAACTACGGCGGTCCAAACATTTACTTGCCTGATAAACTTTGGGGTTGAGCGGATTGCTGTTCTCCAGGATTTATGACGAGTGGCAACTTGAGATTGTCAGGTAGTACTACCATTTTGGAAGTTTGACTATCATATAACTTGTAACGCAAGTATTCCGGGGTGAGCGTCCGGTTAATTGTTTCCTGAACTTTGGCCTGACTTTCCGCGCGCGCCCGCGCAATTTCGGCATCCTTTCCCGCAAGCAGCAGTTCAAACTCCTTTTGTTCTTTTTGCTGTTTTTGGGCCTGCGTTTGTTCAAGAGCGGTTAATACAAGTTTCGGGAGATCGACGTCTGCAATCGTGACGCTTTGAATCGCTAAGTGCCTATCCTTGAGTCTTTCCTGAACCACTGTTTGCGCCTTCTGGGAAATTTCCGCACTTTTCTCACCTACCATCAATGCGGGGTATGTCGCGACGACCTGACGAACCGCTGCGACAAATTCCGGCTGGACGATTTGCGAATAATATTGGCGTCCTACCGACAGGGCTAAATAGTACACTTCTTCTGGAATTGGCCTCAGCACAATGGCGGCTTTGATATCCACTTGCACATCGTCTGCGCTCCAGGCATCAACTTTCTCTGCATACGTCTGCCAACGCACATTATAGAAATAGATCTCATTCCACGGCGCCTTCCAGTACGACCCTTCTTTGAGTGGTTCTTTATCAAGACCCGATGAGCGGAACATGAGGCCTCGCTCACCCGGTAGCACGGTGGAGCACGCGGTGGTAATAAGAAGGAATGCTGCGAGAATCAAGAGCGATGTTGCGCGAGTCATTGTACCTCCTAATTAATAGCGATAATAATTGCCCACTTTAAAGAGGAGATAATCCTGAGAACACTAGCAAACGCCCGAGACAGTACGATGGAGAAGCACAAACCGATGAGTCATATATTTGCTTCTCAACCTTGGCCGGTAGGAGAAAAACATGGATCAGTTTCGGCAGGAGCCTGAGTCCATCTCCGGTGAGTCTGCAGAAAGGTGGAAATAGCCTAAAAAGAAAATAATGCAGTGTGTAGTTTGCAGTGACCGCTTCAGCAAACTCTCATTCCCCTAAGGCATAAATAAGTAAGGTGACTTCGATTCCCAAGGCGGCCTAGTACCAATGTCTTGTCACGACATAACTGCAGACTAGGATGCCAATCACGACCGTAATAGATAGCCAGGCTATCTTCACCACTGGATCATGAACCCGTTGGAGTGGTTTCCGAAACGGATTGGGGAACACTGTCACAGAGCACTTCCTTCTGCAGTAGGCCCACTAGCAGATCTATTGGCACTCTACCCCACGGGAAAAGGAAGACCACTCGCTTGTTCCCTAGGATGGTGGTTGAACGATGGCCATTTAGCGATGACCACGGTGCCTATTTCCGGCCGACACCATCGGGCATTCAGGCATTTCACCAGTCTGATAAAGCAAACCATGCTGGTGAGGTCGGACGAATTGTTTTAATCTTCTCCGTGAATTACCTCAATTTATATTCTTAGGACGCTAAGAGAGTATGTGACCGATTTGGCACAGACGTATAATGCCCCGATTAATTTAGATCCACTTGGTCTTTATCTCCCCGCAGATTGTATGCGCCACCCGTTGCAAGGCACTCGATGGGTAGACCGACTGCTTCACTACTTCGCGATACCTAACACGTCGTTGCATTTATCCCTGTGGTCCCCGCGCAGTAGTCTAAAGCTGAACATTCCAAGCCGCTCTCGATGAAGATATGTGCGTCTTCTTCCTATCGCTCTTCCCAGTGGTGAGGCATCCGAGGTGTTGCTATTGTCCGATTCACTGTCAGTAAATCTTTCACCATAGGATGGGTTGTATGAAATCTATAAAGCGTTTAATCCTCAGCGGCACACTCAGCGTTTTGGTGAGTGTCACCGGGTCATATGCGCAAACCACGACTGACGCAGAACTGGGGTCTCCGGAATTGGGCCCCTCTGTCCCACGTCAACGTTCCATCGCCGACGACCGCGTGCCACCCGAGCGAGTGCTAGTGCAAGAACGTCTTGTGGAACGAAAACACGAAGGAGAGCTCTACGTGGCTGGCTTTGGTGGTTTCACGCTAGGACACAGTTTCTCACACCCGGAAGGAAGAGGAAGCCTCGCGGGCCAAACCTTCGACAGTTTCGATCTCGCCAACTCGGTGATCTATGGAATGAAAATCGGGTACTTCCATCCAGGCCGATTGAATTGGTTGGGCCTTGAAGTAGAAGGGTTCAATACGACCCCTCACTTGCAACAGCAAAATAGTGTGCCGGGTACGTACCTGCGTGTGTCCACTCTCGCCTTCAATGTCATTGCACGCAAAAGGTTAGCCTGTAGAGCAGATGATCCTGATGCATACGATGGCACCCGTCGTACCACACGTTACGATAAAGATGACCGTCGCTATTATGAGGCAGAGAGAACCGCCACCGAGGAAAATGCGAGATGTCCCTTACAAGTCTATGCGGGTGCGGGACCCGCGATCTTCTTCGCCGAAACCTCCAATCAGTTTGGGCGCAGTGGCGACAATGGAGAAGTAGGGGTCAATGCGCTGGCTGGCATGAAATATTTCGTGCATCGGAATGTCGCCGTGTTCGGCGAATATAAGTTCAACTATGCTGGGTTCGATTTCACTCAGCTTCAAGGCACGACCGCCGGAATTCAAGGAAATTATAAGGCAAGTCATTTTGTAGGAGGCCTGGCCATCCATTTTTGAAGTGAGTTCTTCAGGGTACGATATGACGAATACAAAGGCCGGGGATGTTGCATGAATAAAAACCGACAAAATCACCGGCATGTTCATCGGTCGAGATGGGCCATCAAGGAAATCAGACGCCATACCCTTCGCGCTAATCTAATCTGTCATGAGGTTGGGATGAAGATCATGCCTCACGCAGCCTTTGGGGTATTCATCTTTACACGAGATTTGTAATGGGCAATTGCTTAGCGCGAAAGCTTAGGAAGTGATGAAACATCAGGAGCATTCTAGAAAAGGAGAACGTATGAAGAAAGCGACAGAGCAGCGATCATTAGCGATCGTGACCGGGGCATCTAGCGGTATTGGGTATGAACTGGCCAAGCGCTGTGCGGAAGCTGGCTTCGATTTACTGATTGCCGCGGACGAGGCAGCCATCCATGATGCAGCCGACCGGCTCAGGCAGTTTGATGTATTTGTAAATGCCATTCAGGTCGATTTGGCTACAATCGAAGGCGTGGACCGGCTTTATCAGGCGGCCCAAGGCCGCCCCATCGACGTTTTGATGGCCAATGCAGGGCATGGACTCGGCAAAGGATTTCTCGATCAGAATTTTACAGAGGCGAGACACGTCGTCGATACCAACATCACTGGAACCATATACCTGCTCCAGAAGATCGGACGCGAGATGCGCGCCAGGCGGGAAGGCCGCATCTTGATCGTCGGCTCTATCGCCGGATTTATGCCCGGAACTTTTCAAGCTGTTTACAATGGGACAAAGGCTTTTCTGGATTCGTTTTCGTTCGCATTGCGGCATGAGCTCAAGGATACGGGTGTAACTGTTACGTGCCTGATGCCAGGTGCGACGGAGACCGACTTCTTCGAAAGAGCCGATATGCAGGACACGAAGTATGGACAACAAGGGAAGGACGATCCCGCTGACGTGGCGAAACAGGGGTACGATGCGATGATGCGGGGCGATGGAGATATTGTCACGGGCTGGAAGAATAAATTGCAATCGGCGATGGCGGCCGTAATTCCCTCAGATATGCTGGCGGAACTCCATCGGCGGATGGCGGAGCCCGGATCGGGCAATAAGGCGGCGTAACCTTTTAATCGAATAACAGGGTGTTGGCTCAGCTAACGAATGAGAAGATGCGGTATTAAGAAAATCGAATGGAGCGGTAGGAATGAATTATGGGGGGGAATGAGGAAAAATCAGGCCACTATATTACAGCCTGCCCGTAACCCTTTCCGCAGAGGAATTCTATAAAGTGGCATCGATTTACGTAATTATTGAATTTAGGGTTTCGGTTTACCTTCCTTTTGCACCACTGCAGCTCGTCCCTGGCTCGTCACCGTCGCGGTAATACGGTCGCCAGGATGTAGTTCCGTATTCACTCTTGTCTGCGGGTCAATTGTCAGTACAATCTCCGTTCCATTTTCTTGTTCGATATGAAGGGTATTCGCCTCGGACTTGGCAATACGGCCACGGATGGTTTTCAGTCCCGCGCTCTGACCAGGATTCACACTCGGATCTTCGATGCCGGTGTCCTGACGGTTATGTCCTACCGCAGGATCGGTTTTAGGTCCTTTGGTTCCGCCTTGCATCTCTCCTTCGACTCGATAATTTTCAGCTTGCCCTTGCTGTTTTAGGCGATTCTTCCGAATCTCCTCCCGTCGTTCATGATCCGCTGCATCAGCCCCGTGCAGGCTCCGATTCCCCTGCGGAAGGATGATGTCTCCGGCTAATACTGACGAACACCAGAAAACGCTACAAACGAAAACAATGGCGTGAAGCATAAGCTGAATCATTTGATTATCCTCCCACCAGCATGAGTCCAAAAGCACCAAGCCCAAGCATAGTGTCTACCACGTTAGGAAGAAGGCCCGAGGTCGGTTCTCCATCGTTGATGAAGGAGAGCGTTTTCTTGGCTTGCTTTCTTAAGCTATGACATTGCGAAGGTGCATTGAACTAGGGATGCTCATAGATCTGAGCTAGGGCATTCGATCTAGCGGACATGCTGGCCGATGGAAACAGAACGGGGTTTCAGTTCCATCACTGAGGCCCCATCAGAAGTACTATCACCAAAATAAATGCGAGAAGGCCCAGTCCTGCGCTCGGGTAATAGCTCCAATTTGCACTATAGGACCAGCTCGGCAGTGCTCCAATTAGGATGAATATGAGGATAATCAAGAGAATGGTCGTCATGCGCCCCTGTTTGTTCTGGATGATGGTTCGAACTGCAAGGTAGTTCTGCGTCATCCTGACGGGTATCCAAAAACATCGTTCCTGAATCCATCCCTAGCCGTGCACGTATACGTCGGAGCCTGCGCACGACGTTTTGATAGAGCTCAAGAAGGAAGCGTTCGCTGACCTAACTAATTCCACAGCCCTGATGTTTGCAGCGGCAAACAGGAGCCGCTTTGTCGGCGGTACGACATTCGTCAGAACAGAATGTCGTTCCGTTTATAGCGACACACGTGCATTGCGGATGGGCACATTTCTTCTGCATCATGACCCTTCCTCCAAGGATGCGACTGTTTTACCGTGCATATCAGTCTCGTTCGATCAACAGTCAACGGGAATCGATGAGACTTTTTGCTAGTTGAAGAGCGGCCGATGCGGCGGCCTCTCGGGACACATAGTTTTGTTGAATACTCTCGGCATCTGGTCCAGTTTCAATAATGACGTAGTGACAGACCCAGGTTCCATCAACTTGCTGAATCGGGGTCAACACAATTTTACGTTCCTTATAGTGATGGGCCGATGACAATTCGGAGGGATGTTCGTTCATCGAGGCTTCGGATCTGCTGCTAGCTCGTATACCTATATTCTTTTAACATCTCAGAGAACGATCCGATGTGGACCTGGGAAGACACCTTGGAATGCCCGTTTAGATCGGAAGACCCATCAAAGACTACATCCTGAGATCTCGCGACCTCATTCTATGTCTTTTCCCAGTATAGAAAGCCGTCCAGCTTCGCTACGATCTGTTGATACAAGAAACACAGGTAATTACATTCCAACAAGAGGAGCCTAGCACATGAGGATCAACTATCTTGGCATCTGTATAGCGATGGTAGGAGGAATTCTGTCGGTAAGCGATGTGGGTGTCCATGCCCAGCTGAGTGGAGGCAGCTCGTCGGGAAGTCCGGGTGGCGGAGCTATGGGGCAAGGAGGCCCAGGTACGACCATACCGGCGCCTGGTGGAAATGCAACTCAAGGGGGCCGCTCAGCGGATTCGAGCGGAGGCAATCCGATTATCCCAGGGGATGGCAGTCGTCCAGGAGACGGAAGTCGACCAGGCATGGGGTCTGTGCCTGGTAATTTGGGTGGCACCAGCCCTGGCGGAACCGGTTCTGGAGGAATGGGCTCATCGGGCGGAAGCGGTGCAGGCACTGGATCTGGAAGTATGGGGTCGCCCGGCGGTTCCGGTTCATCGAGTGGGATGGGATCATCAGGAGGCAAGGGATCAGGATCGGGCAGCATGGGGTCCTCTGGGGGTATGGGAGCAGGTGGGACGGGTTCATCGGGTGGTTCAGGAGGTGGAGGCAAGTAAAAATGTCGTCTCTACAAACTGTAGCGATCAGGGACAAGAGTCCCCTAATCAGATGCCGAATTCTCTACACTTACTTTCTATTGGAAAATGAAGGAGGAGTAACATGCCAAACCGAACACATCGTGAATCGTCGAGTGAAACAGGGTGGTCTGGGTTTCTAGCGGGCGCATTGATCGGAGGCGGGGTCGCTCTGTTATTAGCACCACAGCGGGGTGCGGAGCTGCGCGGCATGCTGAGCGACTATGCCTCTCGTGCGTCGGACGACTTGATGGATAAGGCTGAGGAAACCTGGGATGCCGCCGTGGAACGGGGGAGAGATTATTACAACAAGGGCGAAGAGGTCGTCCAGGATGCGGGGCGGTCGGCGAGTGAATTTGCACAACAAGGGCAGGAGGCTGTGAAAAATGCTGGCCGTTCGGCTCAAGAATTTGCCAGGCATGCCCAAGAAGATGCAGATCGCCAGACAAAGGGTTAGGACAATCATGAACATCCATCTTGATACAACAACGTCAAGTTCTGTCTTTGCCTTGTCCTAGTGCGGAACTCTCAAAGGGTCCTTTAGAATCTCAGGTACCGAACAAACCTTACCAACCAAAAAGGAAATACGACATGGCCACACGAAAAAAATCCGCAATGAATACCAATGAGAGGACCGAACAGGAATCAGTGAACGTGTTAGAGCTTCTGAAGGAAGATCATCGAAAGGTAAAACAACTGTTCACCTCATTCGAAGAAGCGGATGGGCGTTCATGTAAGGGAATTGTGGACGAAGCGCTAAACGCGCTGGAAATTCACAGCACGATTGAAGAAAAACTGGTGTATCCGGCCATTCGTAGGGCTACAGATGCTAAAGATATGGTCGCTGAGGCCAATGAGGAGCACCACGTCGTCAAGTTCTTAATGAAGGAACTTCGCAAAATGAAGCCATCGGCGGAGGAATATAAGGCGAAATTCACGGTGCTGAGCGAGCTGGTGAAGCATCATGTTGATGAAGAGGAAGGGGAGATGTTCCCACAGGCGGAGCAAACCGATGTCGACTGGGACAAACTCGGACAGGAAGCCATGAAGATCAAAGAACGCATGATGAAATCTTCTCGCAACGCTCGCCGAGCCGCATAAGGAATGAGTAAAATATGAACACCCGTGACATCAGCACATATATGGTGATAGCCAATTGCATGATCTCGTTCCCTGGTTGTTCTGCCTGGGGACCTTCAATAAAGGGTACAGCGCAATTCACTAGCAATGACGTGGAGGGCCAATCAAAAAGTCTTGCAGGCGTGTATGAAGACGTTCAGCCTAACGGCTCACTTAAACCACATGTCCAAAAAGCGGGTGTGGAGGGTCGAGTCAATGGTCTGATAATTCTTGGTGGACCGGCAGACATGCCCAATATCAAAACGGGGGGAAGTGAAATTAAAGGGTCAGCAAACGAAACACCGAAGGTGACCATTGGGGACCAAACGTTTCCTTCTGGTTCGAACTCAAAATAAAGCGTCTTACAACGGGTAGTGAAGGGGGTCGGTGAGGCTGTTGACAGTCATCGATCCCTTTTGCGCTACCATCGGTTTTGCTGCGCCAGGAATTGTGCCCGCGATGAACTCTACGCGAGCTTTCACCACCTACCGGCAACCAGCGCAGGGGGAAAAACCTCTGAAGCCTATGTGTGGGTGATCCTCGCAACAGGTATGGCAGCATCTCAACAGAAGAAGCTGAGAGGGACCAAACTAAAGCTATTCAAGTCTCTGAGCGTGTCCTATTTTTTGAAGTACTTGTCGAGTTCCTCAAAGAATTCAATGTAGAGCTGCGGGCGTTCATCAATCCCGATTGGAATCAGCTGAGTCTTTGATGATTCGGATGAGATGTTCATGTGCCATTCCGGAGTCACGCGTATTCGTTTCCCAGCTTCCGATACATCCACGGTAATCTGGTAACCAACGGTCGCATCGAGGCTTGGCGTAGGAGCGCCAATGCGGCTCCGGACAAGTCCCTTCGTTTGATCGGCTTCCCCTACGCCCATTGGATATTCGGACACACGAAAATGCACGGCATTAAACACGCGCTCATAGGGGAGTTCATAGAGCCGCGAGGTGAAGTATTTTTTGTCTATTGGAGGCACTGATGCACAGCTCATCATTGAAAGAAGTCCCATACTCATTACGAACACAGCTAGCGATGTAGGTAGTTTATGAATTCTGGTCGGTCCCATGCGTTTCGAGGACTGCCTCTTCACCAGGAATAGTACGGGTTTCCTGCACTCACCATCGAACTCGCGACAAAGCCTCCAGTTAGTGATAACCAAATGCGTTCAGGAGTATTTCTTGGGTCTGATAGTCGTGCGCAGTCCAGCTTGAGACCGTAGCTCTTGTGCAGCGCGATGTTTGTCACCGTGAACGTATGGTAGAGATTGGGGTGCACACGTTCAGTGAGGGTGTAACCGGGGAACTTGTTTGAAAGATAGGTTCGAATGGTGCTCAGTTTGGCTTCAATCCATACCTGTTCGTCGCTCTCAGCAAGCATCGGCAACTCTCTCACATGTGATCCATCAATGTAGTGTCCGTCTAGAAGACAGATCAAGATACGTAAGGGCTCTTAGTGGGTGAGCAAATGAGGAAAGCGAGGTACTCCTGCGAGGCAGCGGCAGAACCCTGTTTGATCCCTCTGCTTTTATGAGCTCTGTTATAGGGCTCATCCCATAACCCCCCAATCGAAGAGTTCGATAGGCTACAGACAGAACAGCCAGTGGAAATATTTTGGATGGAACGCGCAATCCAATCAAAATATAAAATTGCACTGTTCGAGAGGCTCCGCCCTCGCAAGAGGCCGGAGCTTCTCTTTTTATTATTCTGCAGCAAGAGGTCGGTGCCCATGTACCTCTTCGGGCTGCCAGCCTAGGAGGTTGTTCCTCCAAGGTTCATGTTGACGAGCCGGGCTAAGGCCCGTTGCCTCGTGAAGAATTCGACCGACGCAGCCGTATCGAAGAGCGATTGCTCATCCTCTTCATTTAGGAGTAGACGCAGGCTCGCCTGGAGAGCGTTCAACGTTCGATCATAGGCGTCCAGTTTAGTGCGGTACTCTTCCTCGGCTTTTACCGCGTGAGGAAATGCCGCCATGTGTTGCCGGAACCGTTCCGACGCACGCTCTTTCGAGGCCAGCAAACGGAGTAGTTTGTTTTGCCATAAGGCAAGCCGGACACTGCGGACAGCTTCGTGCGGGACAAGGGGTTTGACTATCAGATCGAAGGCGTCGTCCACCAGTGCCCTGTAGGCTTCCTGGTGATCGTCCTGACCGGCGGTGACCAGAAGCGGCACCAGCAATTGTTGCTGCTGCTTCTGTTTGAATAGACGATAGGTGGGAATAAGTGGTGGACTGATTGCGACGCTATGGTACGACCACTGCCGTAATTTCGAAGTCAGTTCATCCACCGACGCACACCGGTCGAGGGTTACATTAGGGAAATGCGAGGACAAAATGCGAGGAAGCCGATCACGCGTATGGGCATCAGTTTCCGCAATGAGTACTACTTGTCCCATACAGTATCATGGCTCTCCTTCTCCATATACACGAGCTGGGAAAGTCCCTAATCGCGTGTGGAAGAGAGAAAGTATGAAATCCTAGGGTTTTATCTTGTCTTGTGATCTTCAGTGAAGACACCTTGTCTGACACCAGACAGAATGGCCGATCGCTTTCGACACGCGCATCACCCCTCAATGAGTGCGCTATTTATATTCCGGCAGCTTGCAGCGAGACCTTGAACGGTCCTCCGTTTGCAGAGGGTCTCAGAAGACCTTTGCATCTTGCTGAGAGTCTCACCTCGTTGTACGGAGGAATTCATGCGAATGGAACGAACTGTTGAGCAATGGTCGATTGGACGGGTGCGGGTGCGGTGGAGTGCGATCTTCGCTGGATGGGCCGTCGGGTTGGCCGTGCAGTTGGTATTGACACTCCTCGGGCTGGCCCTTGGAGCCTGGTCGATAGATCTCAAAGAGGCGGATCCGGAGGCAGGCATGCCGGTGGGAACGGGAATTTGGACCGGGCTTTCCATCCTCACCTCTGCATTCATTGGCGGGTATATCACCGCGCGCATGTCAGGCAGTCCCTTGCGAAGCGATGGCATTTACCATGGTGTGATTGTATGGGGCGTCAACTGGCTCGTCTTCGCCTGGCTGACTACGACAGCCATGGCCACCCTCTTGGGCGGCGTCTTCTCCGCCTTCGGCACCACACTCCAGAGTCTGGGTCAAGGTGCGACGACAGCCGTCTCGGCGGCTGCTTCGAAATTGAGCGACGGCACGATGCCTCTATCTATGGACCAGCTGCGTCGCCAGGTGGAATCAACGCTGGCTGCCACGGGAAAGAAGGAACTTCAGCCGGGAGAGATGCGAAAGGATGCCGAGCGCGTAGCCAACGCATCGCGGAGTGGGCAACCTCCGCAACAGACGGGTGATTCAGCGCTTCAAGAATTGCAACAAAAACTGATGGCGTTAGACCGTGATGCGGCGGTCAATGTCATGACAAACAAGATGGGCATGACTGAACCGCAGGCCAGGCAGGTGGTTCAATCGACGATCGGCTTTATTGAGCCACTGAAAGATAAGGTGCAGCAGGTTAAGGAACAATCGCTCGAAGCTAGCAATCGCGCACTCGAACGTCTTGGGACCATGGCGATGTGGCTCGCTGTATTGGCGCTTATCACACTGGGGCTTTCGATTGCCGGTGGCATCACGGGCACATCGGAATCGCCCACAGGAGAAATGCTGGCCGAGCAGTATAGTGCGGAGGTTCGACGAGCAAGCTGATTCAGTCGAGCAGGATGCGTCCCCCAGGCGGCCAGGAAGCCCACTGCTACTGCTGGCCGCTTTCATACCCATACGGTCGATGGGAGTTGCTCATCCGTCAGGCGTCAGCTACCTATGCGATTTCCCAGTGTGAATTACAGGAAAACCATATTATAGAAATGATTATCGAAACCTGGCTTATTTCTAGGGATCTGGGCTATGTGGTACCTCTTAATTGTTATGCTAATGGCACCTCTTGATTTCGACCGCGCTACGGTTCTAGACACCTTTGTGACGTATGAGGAGTGTAAGCCGGAACGGGATCGAGTGGGATTTGAAATGGCAGAAAGCTATCCGAACGAGAATGATTTTCGAATCGTTTGCCAATATCAAGAACCTCCATGGGACTAAGATACGGGATGGGGGAGTCAAATAGCGTATTAACTGGGCCGGGAATCATGGCCCAATCAGTGGATTTAGGTTCAATTTGGGATAAGACAAAAGAAGCATTAGAACCGTTTTTAAGTCCACTTTAAGCATTATTCCTATCACGGATAAATTTCTAGAGATAAACTATTTCGTTTCTGTCTTTGACCAGGTCTCGGTCGGCGACAGAAATATGGGGGTCAATGCAATGAACATGCGCTCGTCAGTCCAATCGAAATCGGAGCCTGCTGAAGGAATCCGTCAAGCCTCCCGCGGCAAGAGGATCATGGATTTGACGACGAGTCGGTCGACTCTTCGGCAGCTGCACACGCATGCCGCACGGAATGGCGAACCGGGCACTGTGACGCAGACGCAGGAAGAGCGTTTGGCGAAGGGATTGGGATGGTTCGGCATCGGACTGGGCCTCATGGAATTGGTGGCTCCGCATCAATGTGCGCGGATGGCTGGCCTGCCTTCCGGACATCGCCCACTCATTCGAGTTATGGGCCTGCGCGAGATGGCCAGCGGATTCGGCATTGTCACTCAATCGACATCGGCCGCAGCCGTCTGGTCGCGGGTGGTTGGCGATATGGTTGACCTGGCCTGTCTCAGCGCCGCCTTCCTGTCTCGCCGTGCCGATCGGAGCCGGTTAACCACTACGCTCGCTGCAGTCGTAGGAGCGACTGTGCTCGACGTCGTGACGGCGCAACAGCTGAGCCGCGGCGTCAAAACTCGGAACGGTGCTGTCCGTGTGACAGCAAGCACCGTCATCGATCGCAGTCGCGAAGAGCTGTATCGTTTCTGGAGAGAGTTTTCCAACCTGCCCCGTTTTATGAAGCATGTCCGGCAGGTGGACATCCATGACGAGCAACGCTCCCATTGGGTCGCCATAGGACCTGCTGAGGCAAGGATCGAATGGGATGCACAGATAATCGAAGATCTTCCCGATGAGATCATCGCGTGGCGATCGATCGACGGCGCCGTTATTGATCAGGCCGGGACGGTCCGTTTTGAGCCGGCGATAGGCAATCGAGGGACCGTCGTGACAGTCGATATGGAGTATCGCCTCCCGCTTGGAACGGTGGGGGCGGCTGTGGCGGCATGGTTCGGCAAAGATCCAAGTCAAACGGTCAAGATGGATCTCCGGCGGTTCAAACAGATAATGGAAACGGGGGATGTGATCACGACGAAAGGGCAACCGGCGGGCAGAGAGGAAAGTACGTCGTGGAAATATGATCGCGCCGTGCGATGACCGGCTGGTGCGGAGGGCTCATGTGCGTCTAGGTGCCGCATGTTGGAGGAACCATGAAAGCCAATTGTTGGTATGGCAAGCGGGACATGAGGGTCGTCGACGTCCCTGATCCCACCATTCTGAACAGGCACGATGCCATCGTAAAGGTCACGTCTACCGCCATCTGCGGTTCGGAGCTGCATTTATACAACGATTTCGTCCCCACCATGGAACAGGGCGATATCATGGGACACGAGTTCATGGGCGAGATCATAGAAGTGGGCCCCGCCGTGAAAGACCGCCGAGTCGGAGATCGTGTCGTCGTGGCCTTTCCGATTTCGTGCGGGCACTGTTTCTTTTGTAAAAAAGAGCTCTATTCATTATGTGAGAATTCCAATCCTAACGCATGGATGGCTGAAAAACTGTTCGGCCATTCTCCAGCCGGCATCTATGGATATTCCCATCTCACGGGCGGTTTTGCGGGTGGCCAAGCTGAATATGTACGCGTCCCGTTTGTGGATGTGGGAACCGTCAAGATCGAGACTGGATTCACGGACGAACAGGTCCTTTTTCTTTCCGACATCTTTCCGACCGGCTATATGGCGGCGGAGCAGTGCAATATTCAGGAAGGCGACACGGTCGCCATTTGGGGATGCGGTCCTGTCGGGCAATTCGCAATTCGCAGCGCCTTCCTATTGGGTGCCGAGCGGGTTATCGCGATCGATCGTTTTCCGGAGCGCCTGCACATGGCTCGCGACGGCGGCGCCGATACCATCAATTATGAAGAGGCCGACGGCTATGACCTGCTGATGCAGGTGACCGGTGGACGAGGACCGGACTCTTGTATCGATGCGGTGGGTTTAGAGGCACACATGCCGGGTCCGTTGTATTACTACGATCGCCTCAAACAAGCCATGATGTCCGAATCCGATCGGCCGATCGCCTTGCGCCAAGCCATCATGGCCTGCCGGAACGGCGGCACGGTGTCCGTCCCCGGCGTCTATGGGGGGATGATCGACAAGATGCCGATGGGAGCCGTCATGAATAAGGCCCTGACCATTAAGACGGGCCAGACCCATGCGCAGCATTATTTCAAACCGCTGCTCGAACGGATTGGAAAGGGTGAGATCGACCCCAGCTTTGTGGTGACGCACCGGATGAAGCTCGCCGATGCCCCTCAAGGCTTCGACATCTTCAATCGCAAAGAAGATGGGTGCATAAAGATTGTGATGACGCCCTAACAGTGTCGCGATATGGCGCCGAACGGTCGCGGATGGGTTATATACAGAAGGGTTTACAGAAAGGCGCTTCGCCGTCTGAAGTTTTTTTCTGGTGCGCCCATTCAAGTGCCTTCCAAAGGATTGAAAGACACTTATAGCCATAATCGCAGTGCTTGATCCTATGGCTCTACACTTCGCCCATGTCGATTCGCTTCTTTTTCTAAACCCACTCTGGCCTAGCCCGAGGCAAAGGATTAGGGATGATCATGAAAATCTATCTGGACACAGTCAACGTTCAGCGATAACCATCGGGTTGTTGAACGGCGTGCAAACGATCCCTCCTTGGATGTCGAGGAAGGCTGAAGTTTCAAAAAAATGCCTCATGCAGTATGCCAGATTATAAACGGACTTATTTGCGCCGAGGTCGTCAGAGTGGAAGCTGATACCATGGCGAAGGCGGTGAAGCAGGGGAAAGAGCTCGCTAAGCTCTACCAAAACATCGTGGCTAATGTCCACTGATCTTCGAAATGAACAATGCGACTAACGCCTGCCCCGCCGAAAGGATCAATGTGAATGAGGTCGCTTGACAGACCAACCTTGAGTTCTGCTATTCCTTCCCCTCAAGTTTCTCCCGCGGAGTAACTGGAATTTCGTAAAACTCGTAAATCAGCATTTGTTGTCGTTGGTCGCTAAAATCCGGCCAATGATTTTTGTCGAAGCCAGGCGCATTCTTGAGATCTCGTTTACTGACATCTAGCACAATCCCTTTGCCACTGGGAGTGAAGGTAATCGCTTCCCAAGGAACGATGAAATACTTATCCTTGATGCCAACAACTCCTCCAAAATCCAGTACAGCATACTGAATATATCCTCCAACAGGGTCAAGGACCAGATCCTTAATAGTGCCTAAGTTCTTGGCATCTATGCCCTCAACTTTCATTCCAACTATTTCGCTAGCTTTAAGAACTGCTGTTTTGTCGCGTGCTTCGACTGAGGCTGTCATCATAGTCACTAAAACCAGCAGAAAAAGAATTAGAGAATTCCGCTTCCGCAATCCAGATCCTTTCGCCATGGCTTCCTCCATATTCGATACTCAATCTATCATAGAGGATTATCTCACTAGCCCTGCTAGTAAAAGCCAGTGTTTAGACATGCACAGGAACGTTTCTATGAGACCTCAGTACAGCCATGAAACAAAAGGGTGTAAGCGAGTCTAATAATCCTGGTAAGTGAGCGTAATCATTCGCTAGACGGTAGGTGTTAGGATGACTTCAGCATGGAAGCATGCGCGACAACTCCTTCGTCTTGCCTGCGATCTGCTCTGATTGAAGGCAGCTGACCGTAGTTCACCAACACTGGTTCGCTTATTCATTAGTGTGCCTAGTGGCTCTCGATTCCTCATCAATAGCTCTGCTTAAGAGTGTGATGAGCGGGAAGGAAGAGCCGGGGACAGACACTCGTCAACATAATCGAATTGAAGTAAGTGCCTTCCCCGGACAACATGATGATCAATGTGTTACTTTGCTCTTCCTCGTTAGCGTAAATCTTTTAACGTAGTCGGCGCTTCTACTTCCTTTGTCTTTTTCGGAATACTCAATTCATCTGCCTTTGGCATTTCCTGCAATTTTTTAATGGCATCCGCGTCGCCGCGAGATGTCAGCTGTGCCGCGATCGCATCGCCCACTTTGACACGGGATTCCAATTTGGTTTCTGGAGTTACGCGCATGTGCGCTTCATTGCCGTTAGGCATTTTAATCCAGTAGTTTTCTTCAATTTTCACAATCTCTCCCACAACGTCACGACAGGGCGACGATGTCGAACATTTATCAGACTTCGGGAATTTCGGGGTCAACTGTTCCGTTGATACTGTATCGTCACCCGCTGCCGCTGCGGTAGACAGGCAAATACTTCCGGCAAGACCGAATCCTGCAATAAGGAGAGTGGATGCGATAAAGAGTTTCATAGATCCTCCATTGAAAACATTATTTGATGATAATTGCATACACCGTTTCAGCTTCTTTCTCTCACCCTAACCACTTCCATCACAGTCTGATACTGGGATGAATCATGATCGGTTAAACCCTAGTTCAATGCGAATACCGACAGATGAGGCGTTTCAAGCGAAGTTTAATGTCCTGGGGGAGCTGGTGAAACATCACATCGAGGAAGAAGAGATGTTACCCAAGGCACAATAGCGAGAACTTATCAAAATGGCGTAACCAACTGAAAACTGGATAGATCAGATGATTTGGAATATTTGTTACTCTTCGTTCGTCCATCCCGAACGGGGGACGCGAACGTATTTCGGTGCTGTGACAGGAAATCCCTACAACATTTAGAACTTCGCCGAAGCCCCGTCATTTTTCAAAGGCAGAGATTAATTGAACAGCGCAATTTCTCTATTTTGTCATTGATAGTGTTACCGCCACCTGTTCAAAATATTTGGACTCTTACGTTATGGAATATTCACCTGGGCCGGTATTCGGAAAGGCCCTGAAGCTGACAGAAAGGCGCGAGCGAGATGGATCATTGAGCTAGAGAGAGATCAGTGCACCTTCCATGCTCGTGGATTACTCTTACGGGGAGGCGGGTCTTGCACGGCTATCAAGGATTTGCACTCAGGACAATGAAGAAACCGTTTCCGGGGCTGCAAGGTCGTCATCTTTTTTCTATCCGCGCAGGCGGTGCATAGATAGTGAATAGGCACGCCATCCGTCGTGACGGCCTTTAATTTGAACGCGAGAGCTTTAGTCGGAAATTCAACAAGCTCATAGCTTTGCATTTGAGTCTTCCAGTCCTCAACATTACCCAGTTGCGTTTCAAGTTCCCGCACTTGTTGAGCCAGTGTGTCATGGCTCGCTATTGCAGCCGAATTGGCACACATTATCTTCATTTCGACGTCGCTAACTGCTGCCAAAACTTCATTGTGATTGGGCAGATCCTGAGAAGCCTTGATAATGTCCAGGAGTGTTTTTACGCTCTGGAGGGCAACGGTAAACTCGAGATACATCCTTTAATTTGTGACACAGTCCTTCACAAAATGGAAACTAATGTAGAGTTCCATATCAGATAAACGTTGTTGTCCTCGCTCGTAGTGCCGTTCAAGGTATTTACCCAGTTCTCTATTTAAGCGTCCCTCGCCAAAGTAATACGAGCATAGGAGGCAATCATGGATGAAAAGAAATGTGCTCACCCCCAGTGCAAGTGTTCAGTGTCTGCGGAGAAAGAATTCTGTTCTGACGAATGTCGCAAAGCCCATACGAAGGGCAGTGATTGCGCTTGCCATCATTCAGGCTGTCACTCCACCCGTTAATTTAGCGAATATGCCATTCAAATATGCCAGAACCATGGTTTGCTATGCCTGAGTACAGCGAGAGCATGCGTGAGTTTGTCGTTTTCAGCAGAAAAGTTCTCGAGCTGGGTGAGTTGACGGATGAAGAAGATGCCGCGATAAGAAAATCGATAAAGCCCCTGTTAGCCGTAATTGATGTCTTTCATAAAGAATAGCACTCACCATGGGAGACAAGTTCGCTGAGACGGGCCGCGGGCATCAATGCTGGAAACCCTCGAAGCGTCATTGCGCCTCATGCATGAAGAGTGGAAGTTTTAATTCTCGAGATCGTTCGCTGAGAGCAAGCGAAACGGTGGCTGCGCACCACTCTTGGAGGATTCATCCGGTTGTTCGGTTTCAATAGGAGGAAGATCGGATATTGCCGGCCCATTCAGTACCTTGCCATACGCATCGAACCGTGATCCATGGCAGGGACAGTTCCAGGTATGCTCGACAGAATCCCACGCGACAATGCATTGGAGGTGCGGACACACGGCTGAACAGCGATGTAGGCCTCCCCTTTCATCCCGATAGACCGCAATCTTTTGAAGACCCTCTCGCAGCACTGCCCCGGCGCCTTTGGGAATGTTCTCTTCAGAATCGACATCGCCTGGCGACACCCAGTCGGTATATTGCGCGGCCACATTCAGGTTTTCCTGAATAAAGGTTCCTGCGGCTTTCACTGGCTTTCGAGCGGGATCGTATAAAGTCGTCCATGCATTTGCACGACCCAGAATGAGATCCGTAATGAGCATGGCGGCAATTGTGCCATGCGTCATACCCATACCGGAATCGCCAGTGGCGATATAGACATTGGATTCATCACTGGGATTTCGCCCGATTAAGCCCAGCCCATCGATCGCCTCCATGACTTGCCCCGACCAGCGATAGTCAATCTGCGTGATCATGGGAAACCGTCTCCGAGCCCACTGCTCCAATCGCTGGTGGCGGTCTTCCCCATCGTCCGCTTGACCGGTTTTGTGATCTTCGCCCCCGACGATCAGGATATCGTGACTCTTAGCATTCGTCTCCTTCTGGATTCTGACGTAGTGGTAAGGATCTTCCCGATCCCAGTATAGCGCAGCAGGAACGGCTTCCTTTGGCACCCGCGCTCCGATGACATAAGAGGTATAGGGGGCTTGTTTGGTATGCACCACGACCATGTCGTTGATGGGGGTGTTCGTGGCGACGACGACCGATTGCGCCGTGATGACACGCCCTGAACGGGTTTGAATATGCGCTGGTGCCCCGCCTGAGACGGTCTCGACATGGCAGCCTGTAAAGATCTGTCCCCCACGTCGAATAATGGCCTCTGCTAAACCGTTCATGTATTTCAAGGGGTGGAATTGAGCTTGACGTGGAAATCGGAGGCACGGTCCCGGTTCCAGAACGGGGACCATCGGATTATTCTCAATCCGTATGACTTCAAGACCTGCACGAAGTGCCGCCAGCTGTTCTTGTTCCAGTTGTTCTTCTGATTGATCAGGCGCTTGAAAGAGGTAGCCGTCAAGTCGCTCAAAATCGCAGGCAATCCGTTCAGTTGTCACAATAGTTTCAATGCGACTGATCGCCGCAGTATGGCTCTCGGCGGCCAAACGAGCGCCCGCCTCGCCATGCAGGCGTTCGATTTCGACATAGCCATTGTCAATGACGTTTGACAGATGGGCCGTCGTCCGCTCCGTCATCCCTCCACCGATTGGACCATCAGCAAGGACCACCACCGATTGCCCCGCACACGCCAACGAGTAGGCCGTGGAGAGGCCAGCCATTCCGGCCCCAACAACGCAGACATCCGTTTGCAATGATTGAGTCAATAGTTGTGAGGGAAGTTGGGGGATAAATGTGGTCCAGACAGATTCGGTGCCGCCGGTATCGTGTTTCATGATGTCCATTCATACTTACGTCATCCGATGATCGGAACACGGGATCTCCCTAGGAATGGTTATTCCCTTTCAGATTTATGCTGTAGATGGTCGCATAAAAAAATAGCATTCGCGAAAGGAACCCTCATGCACCTCCTACAAGTCTTTCTACCGATTCGGGATAACATGAATAAACCGTTCCCGAAAGATCATTACACTCGCGTTCGCACGACGCTCACCAAGGAGTTTGGAGGTCTCAGGGCATATACCCACGCACCCGCCGAAGGTTTATGGAAGGACAAACAGGACGATGCACAACAGGATAGGATAGTAATTTTCGAGGTCCTAGACGCGAAGTTTGATAAGTCGTGGTGGCGGAAATATAAAAAGCAGCTGGAAACTTCTTTCGCACAAGATGAAATTGTTATCCGGATACAGAAGGTGAAGCTGCTGAAGTAGATCATCCCACCTCTTCGTTGATTTCTGCTGTCCGCCTCCTGCTGGCAATTCATCGCCTAGTTCCACGCGTTCGACTGTTAGAATAATAGATGTCCAAAGAGGAAGACTTTGCCAGATCTTATCCGTCTACAAGCCGGCGGTTTAGTGGGACCCAATCAGCGCTTTCATATCGACGCGTGGGGAAAGGCGGCGGTGAATCTTATCACGCATGCCCACGGAGATCATGCACGGCTGGGAAGTGCCGAATATTGGTGTGCGGAAGACTGCGTGCCGATCCTACGGCATCGTTTAGGGGCGGATATTCGAGTGAAGCCAATGCGTTATGAAGAAAAATCGCGATTGGGTGATTGCTGGATTTCGTTTCATCCTGCCGGCCACATTCGCGGATCGGCGCAAATTCGTATCGAGCAATATTCAACCGTATGGGTCGTCACGGGAGACTACAAACGGGACCCCGATCCTACGTGTCGACCCTTCGAACCGATTCCATGCCAAACCCTCATCACCGAAGCTACATTCGGATTGCCGATTTATCATTGGACTTCTTCCTCCGTCACGGTAAAGGCGATCGTGGATTGGTGGCAGTGGTGCAAACAGCAGCAGGTGACGGCCCTCTTGTTTTGTTACGCGCTCGGCAAGGCACAGCGAATCTTGGCCGAACTGTGCCGTTGGACGGATGAAGAAGTACTCCTCCACGGTGCGGTCGCATCCCTCACGAACATATACCGGGAACAGGGAGTGTCGATGATCCCCACACGTTTGGTCGGTGAGGTCACAGGAGGCACTGCTGGACGCTTGATCTTGGCTCCGCCGTCGGCTCATCGCAGCCCATGGATGAAGCGTTTTTCGGCCGTTTCAACCGCCTTTGCGTCCGGATGGATGGCGGTGAGAGGGGCCAGACGACAACGAGGGTATCAGCGCGGATTCGTGCTGTCGGATCACGCCGATTGGGCGGGGCTGATCAAGACGGTTGAGGAATCTCGTGCGTCACGCGTACTGGTCACCCACGGTAGCAGCGAATCTCTCGCCCGCTTCCTGCGGGAGACGAAAGGGCTTCACGCGGAGCCACTGGCGACGGAATTCGGTGAGAGGGAAGAGTAGATGCAGGCCTTTGCCGCCCTGTTCGAACGCATCGATCAGACAACGTCGACCAATGAGAAGGTCGAAAGCATGGCGGATTTTTTTCTTCGTCAGGATGCCGAAACCAGCGCATGGACAGTCTTTTTTCTCTCTGGCCGCAAGCCAAAACAACTGGTCGGTTCAGCAAAGTTGAGGCGATGGGCACAAGAACTCCTGGGCTTACCCGATTGGTTAGTTACCGAGTGTTACGGCGCGGTTGGAGACACGGCGGAAATGGTCGCGCTGATGATCGCCGCAACCGGACACGCGCGACAATCATCCGAGGCCCTCAGCGCATTGTCGCTCGGCGAGTGGATGAGTACCCGGCTCTTACCGTTGGCCGCGATGGACGATACTTCGCGCCATCGTCGCATCGTCGATTGGTGGCTAGAGCTTTCTCCGAAAGAAATCTTCATCCTCAATAAGTTATTGACTGGTTCGCTTCGCGTCGGAGTTTCGGAGACACTGGTATATCGAGCCTTGGCTTCGGTCCTGTCCCTGTCACCCTCGGTGGTCGCTTCCCGATTGATGTCTGACTGGCATCCCAGCGCCGAGTTTTTCCTACGGCTGGGTCAGCCCTTCCACGAAGACCAGTCAGCCGCCCACGCTGACAACGCCTTGTTACCCGTGCCGTTTTGTTTGGCCGCGCCGTTAGAGAGAGATCCGGCGGAACTAGGATCAGTCGACGAGTGGCAATGTGAGTGGAAATGGGATGGTATCCGTTGTCAGGCGGTCAAACGAGCCACGCAACTCGAGATTTGGTCACGTGGAGAGGAGCGGATCACTAGTTCGTTTCCGGACCTTGTCGAGAAGTTTTCCAAGGTTCCGGGTGATTGGATCTTGGACGGTGAAATTGTCGCTGGCGAATGGCGCAGTCCACAGTCGTTTCATATGTTGCAACGGCGCATCAATCGCAAGAAGCCGACAGAAGCGTCGATAAAGGCTACCCCTGTCGCTTTCCTCGCATATGACCTGTTGCAATGGAACGGGAAATCCTGGCGGGAAAGTCTTCTAGCGGAACGGAGAACGGCCTTGGAAAATCTGCTCGGGTCCGCCGTCGGTTCGCACTTGGGTATTTCTCCATTGCTCTCCATTGCATCGTGGGACGAAGCGGCGCGCTTGCGAGAGCAGTCGAGAAACAGTGGAGCCGAAGGGTTAATCCTCAAAAGTAAACGGTCAGTGTATGAGACCGGCCGTAGGCGTGGCGTCTGGTTTAAATGGAAGATTGATCCCTTGAGCATTGATGCGGTACTGACTTCGGCGCAGCCCGGAACGGGACGAAGAGCGTCGCTCTATACCGACTACACGTTCTCACTCTGGAGCATAGACGAACTCGTCCCTGTCGCAAAGGCGTATTCAGGCCTCACCGACATGGAAGTGCGGGAGCTCGATCGCTGGATCAGGAAGCACACCATCGAGCGATTCGGGCCAGTTCGTAAGGTGGAAGCAGTGCGTGTGTTCGAGATCGGATTCGAAGGCATCAGCCGCAGCGAGCGTCACAAGTCCGGTTACGCCGTCCGATTTCCTCGCATCTTGAGGGAGCGCACAGATAAACAGGCCCAAGACGCAAATGCTGTCGAGGATTTAGAACAATTGTCCAAGTCCGTAGGCATGCAGTCCGCGCTCAGTGACGCTTCAATCAAAGCGCCCCGCTCTGATAACCGCTCGTTGCAGGGAGAACAGATGAGATTGCACCTCGGCGATGAGACGGACTCCGCATGAAGTCTTCCCCGAAAGTGTTGGCCGGCATTCGGCGACTTAATCGGCTAAGAGCGAACCCCAGACGGAGGCTCATCGCCCACCGGCGGGCCGTGTGGCCTGTCCTCTCAAGCGATCAGGCGATGGCGCAATGGCTCGCCTGGTTTGAAAAAAAGGGGTGGGTTCCGTTTTCGTTCCAACGCGAAGCTTGGAATGCGTACTTCGCCGGCCGATCTGGAGTCATCGCCGTTGCAACCGGCAGTGGAAAAACCTATGCGGCCCTCGGCGCTCCGCTCATCGACCTGATCGCCCATCCTTCGTCCAACCACAACCAATTGTGGATTCTGTACATTAGCCCATTGAAGGCACTCGTGCGTGATGTCGTCAGGGCGGTTCAACAGCCGCTGGCTGATCTTCAATGGCCGATCGATATCGCCGAGCGAACAGGCGATACCGCGCAGTCATCTCGTCGTCGACTCAAGGTCATGCTGCCGCATATTTTAGTGACTACACCGGAATCCCTGGCGATCCTCCTGACCGATCAGGGATGGCAAGATCGCATGAAAGACCTGCGCGCCGTGGTGGTGGATGAATGGCATGAGCTGCTAGGCTCAAAACGCGGCAGTCTGCTTGAGTTGACGTTGGCTCGGCTTCGGTCCGTGGCTACCAGGGCTCGCACCTGGGCATTGTCTGCAACCATCGCCAATCTCGATGAGGCAGCTCAAGTAGCTGTGGGGTCAGGCGAAGCGGCAGTCATCCGCGCCGATGTCACCAGACGCGTCCTGGTCCAGTCAATTCTTCCGGAGTCGCTCACCGCCTGTCCTTGGTTCGGTTATTCCGGCCTTCGACTGCTGCCCGACGTGCTTCAAAGTATCGATCCGAACACAAGCACACTATTGTTCACGAATACACGCTCACACGCGGAGCGCTGGTACCAAGCAATCGTAGAGGCGAGGCCAGAGTGGAAGCAAACCACGGCATTGCACCATGGTTCATTGGATCAAGAGGAACGACAACGCGTAGAAGGTAACGTCAAGAACGGTAACCTTCGGCTGGTCGTGTCAACCTCGTCGCTCGATCTCGGCGTGGATTTTCCACCCGTTGAAGATGTCATCCAAATCGGGTCGGCCAAGTCGGTGGCCAGGGCGATTCAACGCGCAGGCCGGGCCTTTCATCGTCCCGGCGAGGACACCCGTGTGCGGCTTTGTCCGACCAATGTGATGGAAATCCTCGAAGCCTCGGCCGTACGTGAAGCCATTCAAGACAGCGTGCTGGAAGAGCGGGTTCCGAAACACAAACCACTCGATGTGCTAGTGCAATTTCTGCTGAACTCGGCGTTTCACGAAGGATTCACTGCGTCCGAGTTGCTGATGCAAGTCCGTTCGACTTATTCGTTTCGCGCCGTCACAGACGACGAATTCTCCTGGGCATTGCAGTTTGTCCAGTCCGGCGGGTCACTTGCTGCGTATCCGCATTTCCACAAAATCGAGGTGGAGAGCGGACGCTACCATTTTGCGTCGCCGATTCTCGCGCGTCAGCACAAGATGAACATCGGCACGATTGCTTCTGACGGTGGAGTCATTGTCCAATTGCGAGGAGGAAAAAGGCTGGGCACTATTGATGAGGCATTTATCACGAAACTGAACCCAGGCGAGGTCATCCAATTCGCCGGCCGCACCCTGAGGTTCCTACAGATGCGGGACATGGTGGCCTACGTCAAAGCGGCCACACATCGCCATGCTCTAGCGACAGTATGGACGGGAACGATTTTCCCACTCAGCTTGCCGCTTTCGCGCTATCTCAGACAAAACGTGGAGCATCTTCTTTATGCGTTTCAAGGAGCGGCGCCTCGTTCACCGGAAATCGCCGCTTGGCTGCCGATTGCCCAGATACAATCAGCGCGCTCACGCATTCCCACCGCGCGGCAGACGCTTGCCGAAACGTGCCGAACGGCCGAGGGACATCATCTGTTTGTATACACATGGGATGGTTGGTCGGTCAACGAAGGCTTGGGGCATCTAGTAGCGTATCGGCTGGCGCGGCTGCGACCCAACACGATCGCCGTGTCAGCCACAAATCATGGGTTCGAGCTGTTGTCAACGGAGCCGCTGGGCAGTCGTGAGGAGATTCGAGACGCATTGACGGATCTTCGCAGCTTGGACGCAGATATTCAGGGTTCCCTCAATTATCCCGAGCTTGCAAAGCGGGCCTTCCGTGACATCGCGCGGGTCGCCGGTTTGATTCAGCAGGGGACGCCATCTGTCAGAAAATCTGCTCGCCATTTGCACATGAGCTCCTCGCTATTGTTCGATGTGTTCACGCAGTACGAACCGCAGCATCCCTTGCTCATGCAAGCCTATGACGAGGTTCGGGAGCAACAGCTCGAGCTTCACCGACTGTGTTCCGTGATGCAGGCAATCGCCAACCAAGAATTGCTCTACGTGCCCATCACTCGCCTGACGCCATTCGCATTTTCTTTGTACGCTGAACGGATTCGCTCGCGGCTATCCACAGAAAAGTTCGAGAAGCGGATCGCGCGGCTTCAGCGTGAGGTATTCGGCTAGATGCAGATTGCCGTCCGGGATGAACCATTTGAGCTATTACCAGAACGCTGTTTGTTTTGGCCCTCGCAGCGTATGCTCGTGGTGGCCGATTGCCATTTCGGCAAAGCTGAAACATTTCAACAGCACGGCCTGTGGCTTCCCGCTGCTCCCCTTCGACAAGATCTGGCCGTATTGTCCACTCTCATAAAGAGATTGTCGGTAGAACGAATATTGTTTTTAGGCGATCTTGTGCATGCGTCGGCAGGAGTGACCAACAAGATTGTTGAAGAGTTTGCGGCTTGGCTGACCGAATACTCAGGTCATGTCGATGTAATTCTCGGCAATCATGATAAAGGCTTGTCCAAGCGGTGGCCCGCTGATTGGAGCGTCGTAAAACTGCGCAGACATGTTCGCATCGGTAAATTTTTTTTCCAGCATCAGCCGCCAAATAAGCCGCGATCCGGCAGCACATTTTATTGGTCGGGACATGTGCATCCCGTGATGTCGTTGATCATGGGCCCTGAGCGCATGCGATTGCCCGCGTTCTTTATTTCTCCTAACCAAGGACTGCTGCCTGCATTTTCACGGTTGGCCGGTGGTTTTGAAATTTCGCCGTCGCGCCGTGACCGTGTCTTCGTAATAGGAGGACGAGGCGTGTACGAAATAAATATAAATGCTGGTGCCCTTGTTCATCCATCGTGAGACTACGATATTATCGCCATAATATCAGCACCTCGACACAACACATCTATGCCGATTAGCCGTCTAAGGCGCCTTGTGCTTTCTGGATCTAACAAGCCTTCAAAGCAGTAGGGGCATCATATTGACGGGGCTTTTTCTATTACCCAGTGAGAGCGGCTCGGTCACATGTTCAATCATTCGACTATCACTGTTCCGACCGCCTCACTCCTCGTATATTCAGAGTTCTGTAGAAGTATGCTCTTCAGACGATACGGGAGATCTGCATGAGCGACCCCGAAGTGGACCATTTGAACTACTTTGTAAATGAAAGCGGACTTCACGAACTGTTGTCATATTGAGATTGCTAAACCCGACATAGATATAGAGATCCGTCTAAGGCATATCAAAGACGCCTTCGCTTCATCAATATCGGGAGTCTTACGAATTAGCCCTGATGGGAGGGACTATAAATATTATGTGTTAGGATCGAACGGAAGATATCCCCAGTCACTCGGCGGGGGAGCAAATGGGATCATCTTCTTAGGATTGTCATGCGAGCAAAGTCGCTGCATTTTAAAGGGCTATAGGCCAGAAATCTCACAGACGTCAGTAAGCTGAGTGTCAGCCAAACACAGAGTGCTCTTGCTAACGTTAGTAAGGTGATATGGCTAATTAATGCATGTTGTTAAATAAAAAAACAACTCAAAGCCAGCTATGAGAACACCCTGTGAGATCCCTGTAGGCATTGCCTCTTTGAGACTTCACAGGGTACCCCGCATCAGTTTCTGCTGGCATCCGACACAGAAAGAATCTTTCCAACCTGAGCCTGGTAATACTTGATGATCGACAACTCCTCTTCTGTAAATGGCCGAGGCTTGCTCGCGGCAGTCAAGAGAAGCTCGCAACCGTTGAGGTACCGATAGACTTCTTCAGAGAGATCGGAACCAGTACGAGTAGTCATTGGTATCTCCATTGAGCATTAGGTCGGACTCAACGAATTGATCATCACTAACATGAGCATCTCCACCCGCGCCCTCCTATGAATCTGAACGCGCCCCTTAGAACGGAACACAGCGGCAGGTGGAGGGGTGTCTTCGCTATGCACCAGGAGCACGTCTATGCTTGACGAGGTGTCTTCAGAAAGTCGCGTAGGTTGACATTCCCGGCCAGTCAGGTGTTGATGTAATCGCCAGAGCGCAACCTGGAGATCCTGGAAAGATTCTCCGTGGGCTTCATGTTGAGGGTAGCCTTCGAGAGATCCATGCCACCCGTTCTCGTCTTGCCAGATATTATATTTTGAATGGTGCATCAGGAAATTATATCTGGGCATTTGAGACGCGCAAGTGCGCTTCGTCACGACTCGCCAAGCAACTCGCATACCACTCTTCCTAATAAAGGAATTGCAGAATGGAGACTATTGTCACTGAGTAAGTAGGACAGCCAGCTGCATCGAAAACCCTCCTTTGTCTGAGATACGGAGAGAATTAAGCAGAGCCGGATCGAAATCATTCACGTTTCAATACTGAGGCAACCTGTGCAAGGACTCGTTTGCAGGAATATTCAATTATGGTGGCCTCGTCATGAGTCAGCCGCCGGTTCGTGGATATTGCGGCGAGTATACTCTTGCAGGCTGCGGAGAAGTACTTAACCTCACGAGAGAGTTGCATCGGTGCCCTCCCTTCCGTGGTTGGGAGGGGATGATACTCGCCAGCATGAGTAGGAAGCAATGGAGCAGTTATGATTTAGTGGTTGGTTGCCACCCACTGGTTAGATACGCGAAGCACGTTTGAGTAACGCAACTATCTTCGAGCAGTCGTGCTTCTGGTAAGGAAATATGGAAAATTCCAGACTGTTTGTCTTGGATTATCGAATTCGGGCACCGGTCTACGGAGCTTCATTCTCAATCCATCGCGTTCTCTCTGACTATGCTGTGGAGATTCCCACAGCACTGACCATACCAAAGTTGGCAGAAGCTCCCGGTCAGGTGAAAACTGGGTACCCATCCAGCTTTCAATCCGGTCATTCGGCGGGTCACCAGGTTGCCACCCCCTTGGCGTAAGGTGCCACTCATACCGATTCCGTTCCAGAGCCATAGATCCACCTCCCGGTTAAAAGATGGTCGTACAGTTCTGGGAAGAAGATAGCATAAAAGAAATAGAATGATAAGGAGTACTAAGCAGAATAAGCCATATGGAAAACAAGCTGCAGATCACTTCCGTGCGAGCAGCTCTACCGCCCTAGGGAAGATCTTCTTGGTGATGACGAGGCTTATCTCTGATAACGGATATCAAGCATTTAAGAAGTGGTCTTGCGACGGGGTAGGCTCATGCGGTGGTTCTATGCAATGCTCAAAGTATAGGGGGCATTCCTATTGGATTCGGAGTATCCCGCCCTGGATAGCAGTTCTCAGCAGTTCAGCCATATTGGCCACCCGCATTTTCTTCATCATATTAGCACGATGGGCTTCGACGGTTTTCGCGCTAATCTTTAGCCGCTGCCCAATTTCTTTACTCTTGAATCCGGCCCAAATCAATTCCACAACGTCCTGTTCGCGCGAGGTCAGTGACCCAAGCTTCTTCTCGCGCGGAGGTGGTTCAAGATCGATCAACGGTTTACGTGGTCGAGCGCGATGAGTTGTTTTTGCCATAATAGTGAGTCCCCCGTGGTTGGACTGCGTATTACTGTTTAAGTATGCCAGAGATGGGGTGGTATTCAAGCATTATGAAATATGTCGTTCGGTTCGAATAAGTGTTTGTAGGACCGGCAGAGAAGCACGCACCTTCCAGCCTGTTTCATACGAGTGAGTAAGCGATTCTCAGAACTGTCCCCCGGCTCTCCAAGAACGCCATGGCCAACAGAGAATCCCTTGATACGGTCGATTACCCGATTAATGAAGAACTCTTCACGATCTGATCATTGCGGCTTCATCTTGAAGGGATAAAGTTAGACAAGCAAAGAAAGGACGCCATCATGCCTATCCTGATCGAACTAGTAATCTTGGCCTCAATATTCGGACTCCTGTACGGAATGCTGGGCCGCGCCAGTCGGTAAGCTCGGCTCGGGTGAACAGCGCCCGAAGTTTAGCTGCTAGTGTATAGCCTTGCCCCGCTTGCGATACTCCCACGGCGGCACAGGCGATGGATCGACCCATAAGCCTTTCTTGGCCTCTCTAGCTTGGATCTCAACGCCGCGAGCAGAATTTCATTCGGGGCATACTTCCAATACCACCAGCACCAGCCCTGACGAACTAACTCATAGTTGAGGTTCGTTCCATCCATGAGCTCCACCGTTCCAATGGTGCGTCCATAACGATCCTTGCCCGCACTGAGGATGGTGACCTGTTGCCCAAAGCTTAAGGCTGAGGTGGCTTGTTTGGCTCGTTGGCCGAACGCCTGCTTCTTCTCTGGGCAGTCAATGCCAGCGAGGCGGACACGCTCGGTCTTTCGTGCGTGGAGGACTTCAATGGTATCGCCATCCAAGACGGCGACGACTCGGCCTGAGAAGTCTGACGCCTCACCAATCGATGGCAAGACGAGGAGGAGCAGGATCAGCGACCACAACACATTCATGCGAGATAGGACGACACCAGCCGTACGATCACCGAGCACCATGGGAATGGGAGGTGGGACGAGGACAGGCAAGATCCGACAAGTCGGGAACTTGGAATCGTTGAAACTTTCGATAGACCCACGGTGGTATCGGAGCCGGATCGCTCCAGATGCCGAGTTTTGCTGCTCGTGCGTCCTCTTGCACCTGTTGAAGTGTTGCATCTGAGGAGTACCGACAATACCACCAAGCCAGTCCCGCCGTCACAAGTTCATTGCTGATGTTTCGGCCATCAGGTAAAAACACATCGCCGATGGTGCGTGCATACTTATCGTGGCCTTTGGCTTCGACAGTGACTCGTTGTTTCATCGTTAGCGTTTCGAGAAACTGCCTGGACCGTCGGCTGAACTCCTGTCCCTTCTCTGGGGCATCGATCCCATGTAAGCGAATGCGCTCAATCACCTGCTCGTGTTCAACGTCGAAGGTGTCTCCATCGACCACGCTGACCACCTCTCCAGAAAAACTTGTAGCCCCGCCGACAGAGGGAATGAGGACGAGGACCAGTATTGAAAAGAACCAAAAAGGTGTCATATCAACGTGGCACAGCGTACTCGGTCTAATTGACGTACTCAACCTACGCTTTTTTCTGGTGATCGCCAAAGGGCTACTTCTGCTTTGCTATAACTTGGTCTTTAATTTTGTCGTAGGTTGCCTGCGGGATCACGTTCTTCTGAACGAGCTCATCTTTGCGGGTGTAGGGGCGGGCTTTGATGATCTTGTCGGCATAGGCCTCGCCAATGCACGGGAGGCTTTTCAGTTGATCCGCGTTGGCCGTATTCAGGTCAAGGAGATCGGCTGCATAAACCGAGGGGCTAGGGACTGGAAAGGTAAACAGGGGCGCTGCCCCCAAGAGCAATGCGCTCAGACTTATAGTCACGGCCCAGGTTCTAACGGTCTGCTCCTTGAACTTCATGCTGCCCCCCTTTGGTTTCCGTCAGCGGTATGAGTTTACTCGGCCCACTGGAGTCGATGGCCTGCAAGCCAGCTTCCGTAATTCTGACCGTTCGATCTTTGGATATATCAATATGGTGTAACTCTTTTAACTCTTGCAACGCAGGTCCGATGTTTGCCTTTCGATCTAGGTCAAAGGTGATATACAGGTTGTCGTAGCTTTTGGGGCCATTCCGCTTGAGATGGTTCAGGACTTGGCGCTGGAGTACTTTCTGCTTTTCCCGCTCCTTCACAAATTTTGGCCCACCAAATTGTGTCATGAAGGTTTGCCCTCCCTCCCTTCAATGAGCCTAGTGTGTTGTCCCCCGGGTCATCCGTGCCCCCATCTCAATAATCCGCCCGATCTGTTCGAGTAAGTCGAGAGACTGCTTACTGTCCATCCCGTGCTGGTTCAACACGGCTAATATGTCGTCTATGACTTTTTCTTCTGTCTGAGTCATGAGGTATGGGGACGGGAATACCGTTTCAGGGATCTTCGCTCGGGGGGCCTGCTTGCGTAGCTCAGCGATGATGTCATGCAGATCCTGCTTCGTGCACAGCCCTTTCCGTTCCAGCACCTCGACGAGCGCCGCAATCTCCCACATATTAGAAATGGTGGCTTCTTCCAGGGACATCGCTTGCCGCTTAGGTCTGTCGGGTCTGTCACTCATAACGCTTTCACCCGCGCTTGGATGTACTCGTGCAATGGCTTCGCAGCCTCATCATTGATCACCAGTGTTTCTATTCCGGCTTCCTCCCCTCGGCTCCATCGTACCACCCCAACTAAGATCGAGACCCATTCCTTTGGCGGGAGTCTGACCTCCATTGAACAGACTTCGCCTGCTTGGAGTGGAACATTACCGTTAATCTTCCATCCTCGAACTGACAGATTGGTCACGGTGCCATAGCCTTGGCGAACGCCTGCACGATTCAAGACTTCATAGCTGACTGGGGTGGTGATCGGAACGCGGTCGTGATGACGTTGGTCAAACGCCATAGGGGTACCCTGTGGGGGGGCAATACAGGGCGTATTGTAGGAGGGTGGAGAACAGTAAACAATCCCTATAGGACAGGGGATTGCCGGGGGCTGCCACTCATAACGTTTTGATCCGCTCGAAGATGTAGGCGTTTAACCGTGCTTCGGACTCCTCGTTCATCACCAAGGTTTCTATCCCGGCTTCTTCCCCCTGGACCCATCGGACTTTCCCAGCGGCGACAGAGACCCAGAGCATTGGCGAGAGGCGGACTTTCAACGAACACACATCCCCCGGCTCCAACGGTAATGATCCAGAGACCCGCCATCCAATCGAGGAGACATCGGTCACGGTCCCGTAACCCTCTCGGTTGGCATGTTCGTACATCAGCGGGCCAAACAGTGGAAAACGGTAATGGTGGCGGAGGGCGAACTGCCTCATTGCAAGCCCTGTGTTCAGGTCGTGAAGGAGTCTTGTGAGTCGTAGTGTAGGGGCTGGGTAGCGGTCTCACAAGCCTACTATTGCGGGATCCTGAAACTCTTTACGGGTTGGCGACGATAGGGGATAGCGCCCTCTCGTTGGCGCTTCGGTTCAAATGGCGACCGGTCCGGCTGCATGGGAGAATGAGATTTCAGGCCCACACAGGACCGCGGGCATTATTCTCGTTGTGAGGAGGATTTGGATTAGCATTATATTTCTTTTTCGATAATCATTTGATACACGCTCTGGAGTGCCTTCGCACAGGCGTCGAGTTCAGCCGGCGCGGAGATACCGAGGGACTCGATAACGCGTGGCTCACCGGTTCTTTCCGATGTGGGCCATATGCTGTGTTTAAGGTTCCAATTGTTATGCACATGATCGATTACCGTTGTGTCGATCCGTCGGCCTTTGTACACCACTGATTCCAAGGTGCATGGGGAAGAGCGAGTGCTCGCTCAGTGGCCAATCTACGAAGTACACATAAATTACGTCCGGTACCTTCTTAAACTCTGATATATGTATCGTTCTTCGTCTTTGGCCGTGTCTGCTTCATGGCTAAACGCCTCCGTCGCGGCGGCAATGTGGCTGAATGCAATGAAACTTCAGCTTTAGGGCTCATACCAGTACCCGCTAATCGAAGCCCTGGATAAGATAATCAACAGAACAGCGCAGTGGAAATATTTTGAATGGATGGCCCGCCGAGTTATCTATACAAAATATAAATATTGTGTTGTTCAAGAAGCTCCGCCTTCGAAAGAGGACGGAGCTTCGCTTTATTTACCCACTGACGGCAACATTCTGCAGTTTGGAGTGGCATGAATCACCCAAGCAGATAACGGACGATCCATTCAATTGAGATCTGTTCAGCAACATGATGGCTCATGGAAGTGTGACTACAAGATCCTTGGGATTGAACCAACACGGTCGCAGAGCGTCAAGGGAAACGATAGTGGTGGTTTTTCCACGCATGAGTAAGCGGAAGCTGCCGCGCTCGATGCGGCGCAAGATAAGATTGATTCAGGTAGACCACTCACTTGACTGAACTACTTGTATGTGAACAGACGGACCTATTGGTTGACGGCGGGTGCGAGAACTGAGGGTAGGACAGAAAGGAGTGTGGCGTTTATAAGTACTAACCCTACGTGTTCCCGGCGTGTTCTCGTGAGAGCATAATTGGCCTCAATTCCCCTCAATTGGCCTGAGCCAAACTGAAGCAGTAAAGCAGTAAAACGTCTTTACTAGAGCGATCTTTCGCTGATATGACCAAGACTTGTGGGGAAATGTCTGAACGGCTTAGGAAACCGCTGCTCTATCCAACTGAGCTACGGGGGCAAGGCCAAATTTCAATGGGTTACAGTTCTACAGAACCGGGGTCCGGGGGGCAAGGGTCCCCGGGGGGGGGCTCGGGGGGGGGTGGGGGGGGTGTGGGGGGCCCTTCAAGAAGGGCCCCCTTCCCCTTTTTTTTCCCTTGGGGTCTGGGGGGGTGGGGGGGGGCGCCCCGTGGGGGGGGGGCGGCGGGGGGGGGGGTTCCGTGTTTCGGGGGGGGGGGGGGGGGGGGGGGGGGGGGGGGGGGGGGGGGGGCTTTGGTGGGGTTTTCCCGGGTTTTTTTCCCGGGGGGGCCGGGGGGGTGGGCCCGCGCGCGCCCGCCGTTGGGCTCCGCGGTCGGCCAGCGGGCGGGGCGGGCGCTTTGGGGGCCGGGGCGGGCGGGCGCCGTCGCGCGCCGCCGGACCCCGTCCAAGCCGCCGCCGGCAAACCCCCGCCCCCCGCCCCCCCCCCGGGCCGGGGCCCGGGGAAAGGGGGGGGGGGGGGCCCGCCGGAGGAGACCCCCCCCCCCCGGGCCCGCGCGGGTGAGTCCGACTCCACGATGCGTCGCCCCGGTTCTGGGGGCCTCGGTCTGCCTGCTGAGTGGCACTGGGGTGCCTTCATCGCGCACGAGGATGGGGGGGGGGGGGGGGGGGGGGGGGCGAAGTGGGGCGGCGGCCGGGGCGCGCAACGGGGCCTGCCGCCCCCCCCGCCCCGCGCCCGCCCCCCCCCGCGGCCCCGGGGCCCCCCCCCCCCGGCCCCCCCCCCCCCCCCCCGCGGCGTCTAGTCACTGGCTAGTCGGCGCTCCAGTCCGTCGTCGTTCCCGCTTCTCAGCTCACCATAGTCCAGCTACCCACAACATCCTCCGGCGAAGACTTGCCGCTGCCGAGAGGCCTGCCAACAGGCGGGACAGAGATGGACTGTGGAATGGGTCAATCCATCGATTGATTCCATCCGCTGTTCGACGACTATTCCACAATCGGAACAGGGGCCGGTGGTGACCGAGCATGGCTTATGTTCTTGAACTCTCATGAGTCACTCGCTTGGTATTGGAGCGTACCCGTTGATTGCAGACGGCTGACATAAATGCGGTGTTTGGATTGGGTCGCATGAAGCTCCACAAACGCGTTCTCAATGACTCGCCATGAGTTCGGTGTAGTCCCCACTGAATCGTCCGCAGGCGGTTGTCCAGCGATGCCACGGTTCTTTCCAAATCCATCAGTCGCTCGTTCGTGACGACCGGTTGTTCAGGTGCGGTCATGTCTTCCTCCTTTCGAGAGCTTAGACAGCGCAATGTCGAATGACGCCAATGACGAGTCCCTCGATATGAAACTCGTCCGACGGGTGGACGATAATCGGCTGCATCGCCTCGTTGGCAGGCTGCAGTTCGATATGCGTCCCCTTCTTAAAATATCGCTTAATCGTAGCTTCACGATTGACTAACGCGACGACGGTCTGCCCGTTCTTGGCCGTCTCCTGTTTGCGCACCACCACGAGATCGCCTGGCAAGATTCCTTCGTCTTTCATGGATTCTCCCTTGACCGTGAGGGCAAAGGTGTCTCCCCCACGCAACATACTCGGCGGGACATCCACAAGTTCGGATTGCGGCACCGGGTCGATGGGGAAGCCGGCTGCCACGAGACCAGCCATAGGAATCATCGATTGTTGTCGTAATTGATCGAGCACAACCGATACGACGCCGGGAATCTTCCGCATGCCGGTTTCGTAACGCGCCACGGATACTCGGGTGGTGTGCAAGGCTTCGGCGAGCTGCTGCTGGGTGAGGCCTAATGCTTCTCGAGAGCGTTTGAGGTCTTGTGGTTTCATAATGTATCCATTGGTAACACAGATAAGGTGATCGGTCAATATGGTTGTGAGAACCGATATGGCTCTTCGTTGAAACAGTTCAACATATCGGAAACATTGATGAATATATGGGACGCAAGATATAGCGGCGGACGTTCGATCAGACGCAATGACTACAAACTAGGCAACAAGCTCTCGATTCACCGTGCGTCACTGATTGCGGCGCGGGATGAGTGATTGTGCACAGTCTTATCCCCAGAAACTGGGGAGAGCACACTCGTCATCAAGCCAGTGCAGGGATGGGGAATGGAGTTAGGTCCGTGGAATGAGGTGCACAGCACCGGCTTTGAAGGCAGCCCGTACATCGCTGCCGGCGACCAGGTTCATGTCTCGTAACGCCGACTGTGTAATAAGCGCGGTGAGAGGAAATCCGCAGTCGAGCGTCACGTGGACGAGGGCGCCTCGTGATGTGATGGTTTGTACGGTCCCCTTCAGATGATTTCTGGCACTTGTTTCCGCAGCACCGCCCAGTTCGAGTGTGACGTCTTCGGCTCGTAGACAGACGAACACGTCGGACTCGAGACTTGGTGACGCGATCGCGGTTAACGCCACGATACCGACTTGCACCGTCGCCAGTTCGTTGTGCATCTCTGTGATGGTCCCTGTCACCACGGTTTCGATCCCGACGACTCGTGCGACGTCGGCATTGGTGGGCCGACTAAAGACATCTTGCGGTGTGCCGGTCTGCACGAGACGTCCGTCGACGATCACCGCCATCTGATCACCCAGGGTAAGCGCTTCGGTCCAGTCATGCGTCACCACGATTGAGGGGATGGCCAACTGTGTGAGGAGCCGACGCAAGTCTTTGCACAGCTGAGCCCTCGTCGGCGCATCGAGTGCCGACAATGGTTCGTCGAGCAGCAACAGGCGAGGTCGTCTAGCGATCGCACGGGCCAGGGCGACCCGCTGCTGTTGTCCGCCCGAGAGCTGGGTGGGTTTCTGTTGGGCTATGGATTCAATGTGCAACAGACGCAAGACTTCGTCTACCCGAAGTTTCTTCTCCTGCGACGACAAGCCGGTCAGGCCATAGGCGATGTTCCCTTCTACGCTGTGGTGTGGAAACAGGGCATAGTCCTGTGCCATATAGCCGAGCCGGCGAGCTTGTGGTGGGACCGTCAGGTGAGCGCTGGCATCGAACCACCTCTCGTCGCCGAAGGACATGGTTCCTTCTTCGGGTTGCTCAAGACCAGCCAAACAACGGAGGATGGTCGATTTCCCAGAGCCGGATGGACCGAACAGAATCGTGACGGAAGGCGGGTCGAGCGGACATCTGAAGTGAGCCGTCATGGAGGCTCGACCGAGAAAAGTTTTCTTGAACTGTAAGGTTATTTCTGCGGCCATACCGACCAGACCCGCCGATTGACGGCATAGACCAATAAGAGCACGGCGTAGGACACGACGAGGAGGAATGCGGAGGTTGTCGCGGCACCGGCATAGTCGAGCGCCTGCACGTTATCGTAGATCTCGATCGACACGGTTCGGGTGACGCCTTCGATGTTGCCTCCCACCATCAAGACGACACCGAACTCTCCGAGAGTATGTGCGAAGCTCAGCACGACGCCGGTAATGAGTCCGGCTGTCGAGAGCGGGAGGATGAGTTTGAAGAAGGTGTGTAGCTTGGACAATCCCAGCGTCCAGGAGGCCTCGATGAGTTTCTGATCGACCTGTTCGAAGGCCGTCGCAAAGGGTTGAACTGCAAAGGGCAGGCTATAAAGAATGGAGGCTATGAGCAGTCCTTGAAAACTGAACGGCAATGTAGAGCCGGTGAGGTTGGTATAGAGTTGTCCGATCGGACTCTGCGGTCCGATCGCAACCAAGAGATAGAACCCCAAGACCGTGGGCGGCAGTACGAGCGGCAAGGCCACGATCGATTCGACCACAAACTTCCAACGCCACTTCGAATAAGCCAGCCAATAGGCAATGGGCAGGCCAATGAGCAGTAAGGCGATCGATGTCAGGCTTGCCAGCTTACAGGTCACCCAAATGGCCGTCCAATTCATCGAGACTCCGGAACAACAAACCCATACCGCGTCATAATGGCTTGCCCTTGCGGACTCTGCATGAATGCGAGGAACCGCTTCGCATGTTCTTGATGGGGCGATGACCTGAGGATCACGGCTCCTTGTTCGAGCGGCGGATGGGCTTCAGCGGGGATCTCCCAATACGTCCCTTTGTCCTTGAGGGCAGGCGCACGTGCTAACGAGAGCGCGATGATGCCGAGATCAGCGGCACCGGATTCGACGAACTGCGCGGCCTGAGAGACATTTTCTCCCAGGACCAACCGGTTTTTGGCTTCGTCGTAGGTGTTGAAATATTTCATCGCGGCGACTGCCGCGCGACCGTATGGCGCATGTTTAGGGTTTGCGATGGCGATTGTCCTGACGGAGGGATGGCGAAGCGTCTTGAGCCCTTCCGTTACGTTGAGCGGGGAGTCATGGCTGGACCACAGTACGATTCGTCCGACGGCATAGCGAGAGAGCGAGCCTGGAACGGTGAGGCCGGCTGCTTCCAATGTTCGCGGGTAGCTGATATCGGCGGAAAAATAGAGGTCGAACGGGGCGCCGTGTTGAATCTGCGCAAAAAAGTTTCCAGATGATCCCAGGGAGAGTTTCACCTGTGTAGCGGTGGCCTGCTCGAATTCTGGAATCAGCTCATTGAACGCGAAGTGTAAATCAGATGCGGCGGCAATCGTGATCTCTTCGGCACGTGCCATGTTCAGGTTCAGCGTCACGGCGAGACAGAAGAAGAGCACGAGCCGTTTCATGACAAACTCCTAGATTCGGATGCGCATTTGGACATAGACGTAATCGCTATCCTTATTTCCGCTGGACGGTAATTGAGCCAGAATCGCGGGGCTGTCGAAATGCGAGCCTTTGAACCAGTGCACATACCCGACATCGAAGTCCAGGTTGGCGGTGACGGCATGCTGGGCACGAAGCTCCACATCATGTCCGAGAGAACCACCTGATGTTCCTGTGCTATCCCGCAATCCGGAACTTCCGAAGACATCCTTGTTCTGGGCGAGGTGCCAGACACGATGTTTCACTTGCAGTGTCCAGTTTCGTGTTGGGTTCACGATGAGTCGCCAACCAGGCGAAATGAGGTTAGTCCTAAAAAATGGAAGGAAGATCCCGGTCGGCCCGTATTCAAACCGTCGGGCGCCGAACAACGTATCGAATCCTTGATCCTGGCTGTCGTCCGGCTTGTGATCTCCGCTCACGTAGTCAAAGTGAAAGACCAGTCTCGGTGTCCAAGGGAGGGTGAAGGTATATCCAAGATCGACATGTTGAAAATGAGCAACGTGATGAGTCAGCCCCCGTGTTCCGATCTGCCAGGCACTCTCCACGTCGTAATCTGGCTCTCCCGGTTTCGGATCTTTGTACAGGCGACCTCCAAACGTAGAATACGTACGATGGTTTTCCACATGGGTTACCCGCCTATCGTTCAAACCGAGATAGTAGGCGTCCACTTGAAACCATGGGAGATGGCGGCTTTCCACAGAGGTTCCCCAAAAGAGCGATTGGCTGTTCTGTTCATCAAGCCGGACATCGTCTCGGATGACCGGTTCCACGATGAACGCTCTGAAGCGCCAGATCCGGCCTTGATTGATCTGCCAATGGACCCCATCAAATGCGTTGGTGGTGTTCCGAAAATCGTTGCGTGCGATCAACCGGCGTCGGCCGAAGTCCAGCGTCATACGCCCGACATGAACATCGGTACGTAACCCTGTTCCCAAGACGTCGTTCATCGTCAACGATCCAAGAAGCTGTAGGATGTCGAACTCGTTGATTGTCGTGGTATCCCGAAAATCACCGGGAGCTCCGTCCCAATAGGCTCGTGAGTCTTGGCCCTCAAAGAGGAACCGTACGGGACCGTTCCCTCCCAATCCAAAGCGAACTCGTGAGCGAAGCGCCACCTGCGTATCCGGGCTTCCGTTTCCATTCTGCTGACTCGCTCGCCACGGGTGATCATAGGATTCGAACCGAGTCCGATGTTCGAGACCGAGGTCGAGCCAGTCTGGTAGATGCGCGGCGCTTCGCAGGTATCTGCTCCAGGCAAGCTCACGCTGTTGGATGAGCACGGCATCAGCCGGTTCAATCCAGTTCCTCCCTGTCTGAGCATCCGCCTGCTGCGTGATGCCGGAGGCCAGCTCGAGCGGGTAGGAAGTCAGTCTGGTCATAGGTCCCGGGGGCCATTGAGATGGGTCCTCGGCCAGAGCCACGCCGCCGAGGAGGCCGACCACAATCAGACTGATAGCGGCAGCAATGACTCCACATGTTTTCTTTGCTTCGGTTTGGTTCATGACATGGCAACATGACTCTTGAATATCCCATTTCAATCTGCGTGGAGCGGATGGACCTTTCCGGTTTCGCTGGTGTCGTACCCGCCTAATGCGTCGACCTCGCTTCGAAACCGACGGCTGACAAGCGTTTCAAACAGGTGTGTCAGGGTGGGGTGGGACTTCAGATAGGTTTTGGGGACGACCAGATCGTACCGGGCCGTTTGCAATGGAATGAAGTCGAGGGCGAAGAGTTGCGCCGCAGACCGGATTCCGATTCCAACGTCCGCCTGGCCCGTTACAATCGTCCTCGCGACTTCGAAATGTGTCGAGGCACGGAGGTCGTACCCCCGGATCTGCTTGGGTCTGATACCGGAAGTTCGGAGTCGTTGATCCAAGAGAAGACGCGCTCCAGACCCCTCTTCACGATTGACCAGTCTCACGGCGGGTTGAGCCAGATCGGCGGCGGTGCGAATCGATAACGGATTGCCAGGACGAACGAGGAGTCCTTCTTCCCAGCTTGCGAAGGTCACCACTTCATGACCGGAGCCCTTCAAGGTTCGCCTCAGGAACGGCATGTTGGATTCCCCGCTCCCCTGATCGAACAGATGCATGCCGGCCACGTGTACTTCACCACGCTGCAAGGCTCGGAGCGCAGCCATGCTTCCCATGGTCCAACCCACCACAGAGGTCTGTTCCTTCTGTCGTCGCAGGTGTTCACCAAGCAGAAAAATGGCTGGATCGCACCCAGCCACGGAAATTTCCTGACGGATCGCCTCACGGTCACGGGAAAGCGTCACACGGACAGTGGTACCAGACAAGGTGTCGTCTGGTTCAGTCAAGAACCCGTCGGCCTGAACTGCGAAGGAGAGTTGGTCGCCCAGTTCGCTCAGGGGCCGCACAAAGGTGTGTGTCCCGACGGTTGAGACTTTCACGCGGGCTGAACGGGGGTGTACCGTTCCATAAGGAGGGAGATGGGCGATGAACGTGCCTTCCATGAATTCTTCTGCGGGGGTAAGGCTGAACAGATCCTCCACGCGACAAGCCAAGACAGAGGCCAACTGAAGGGCAACGGTGGTCGCCGGTAAGTAGAGATTGGATTCGATGGACGAGACAGCCTGTCGGGTGATGCCTGCTCGATTGGCGAGTTCCCCCTGAGAAAGGGCTCGTTCTGTACGCACGGCCTTGAGGCGATTCAAAACCTGAGTAGTAGGCCTATCAGCTTGTGCCGAAGACTTCATGAATCCTAGTAGCAATAATATAGGACATATGTCAAGTATTACGGACATGCTGGAATCAGGATTGTGGCGTAGGTTTGAGTATTGTTCAGGCCTGACACGCTCTAGTGTGACGTCAAGTCCAGAGCCTGGTATTGCGGTATAGCTGTATAGAGGAGGGAGGCGGCGTTAAGAGCGAGGTTCGATTGGTGACTGTGACCGAATACGCTGCAGCGAGTGGATTAGAACCCATGCTCCACTGGTTGGGAGCCAGATCCATATGATCTCACTGGCAAGCACCCGGAACGCATCGGAGGTGAAAAACGCACCGAGTCCGATCGGAGACACGGCCACCGGCCGAACGGCAAAGAAATATCTGGTGGTATCGAACGGTGAGAAAAATGCCACGCCTAAGCCTCCGTCGGTCATCGCGTCCAGCACGCCATGGGAAGCGGTGCAGAGGAAGAAATAGACAAAGAGTCTGGCCTTCGCCGAAGTCGAGTGTTGCCGGTGCCACAGCATTACAAGCACGGCACTCAGGAGGCCGGCGAAGAAAAGTGAATGGGTCATGCCGCGGTGACCCCAGAGATCGCCGTAACGAATACCAAAGGACAAGCCAATGACGTCGAGATCCGGGACAATCGAGCAGGCCATGCCAAGACACAAGACCTGCCAGGTCATGATCGGATGGAGGGAGGCCTTTCCCAATGCCAGGGCCACGAACGCGTGGGAAAATGCCGATGCCATCAAGAAGCCTGTCGCATGATGAACAGTCGTTAGAGTCCGTTCTTAAATCCAACTTGCCGCCACGCCTCGTATACGACCACCGCAACGGCATTTGAAAGGTTGAGGCTTCGGCTCTCAGGGACCATCGGCACACGGATGCGCCGTTCCACCGAAAACGATTCAAGCAGTGCGGCCGGGAGGCCACGTGTTTCAGGACCGAATAGAAACGCGTCACCTTCCATATAGGCGACGTGATCATAGCGCTGCGTGTTGCGAGTCGAGACGGCGAAAAGGCGGTGAGCCTTGAGGTGGTTCGCACACTCAGTCCAATTCTCGTAGACGGCAAGCGTGGCAAACTCGTGGTAGTCCAGCCCCGCGCGCAGCAGTTGTTTGTCATCCAGCGAGAATCCTAACGGCTTGACGAGGTGTAGCCTCACGCCGGTGTTGGCGCAGAGACGGATGATATTGCCGGTGTTGGGAGGAATCTCCGGTTGATAGAGAATGACGTCGAACATCCAGGGAGGTAGTGTATCACGGGAGTAGCGCACGGCACGATGGACAGTACAACGTGGCTCTATGAATGATGAGGCTTGTACCCTTGCGGATTGAGGCTTTGCCAACGCCAGGCGTCGGCGCACATGTCGGCGAGAGTACGCTCAGCCCGCCATCCGAGTAGGGTAGTGGCTTTGCCGGGATCGGCGTAGCAGGTTGCAATATCGCCGGGTCTGCGAGGCGCAACCTTGTACACCACTTTCTTGCCGCTGCTCTGCTCGAAGGCCTGCACAATTTCTAGCACGCTGTAGCCGGTCCCGGTCCCCAGATTGACGGTCAGGCATTCCCCTGGGTATGTCCATTGTCCGAGCGCTTCCAATGCCTTGAGGTGTCCGATGGCCAAGTCCATGACGTGAATGTAATCGCGCACCCCGGTCCCGTCGGAGGTGGGGTAATCATCGCCGAAAATGTTCAGATGCGGACGAAGGCCAACCGCCACCTGCGCGACGAAGGGCATCAAGTTGTTCGGTGTGCCCTGAGGATCTTCGCCGATCAGCCCGCTTTTGTGTGCACCGACCGGATTGAAATAGCGGAGAATCCCAATGTGCCATGCGGCGTCGCTGCCCTGCAGATCACGCAGTATGTGCTCCACTGTGAGCTTGGTTTGCCCGTAGGGATTGGTAGCCGACAATGGATGATCTTCCGTTAGCGGTAGCCGTTGAGGATTGCCATATACCGTCGCGGAGGAGCTGAAGACCAGTGTCTTGATTCCGCAGATGTCCATAGCCTCTAACAACCGTAACGAGCCGACCACATTGTTGTCGTAGTAGGACAGCGGCTGCTGAACCGATTCACCAACTGCCTTGAGTCCGGCAAAATGGATGACTGCCTGTGCGCGGCTTTCTCGTAGCGCCGTCACCAGCGTGGCCTGGTCACGGATGTCGCCTTGGATCAAACGGAGTTGCTTTCCGGTGATCCGTTGCACTCGCTCAAGCGACTCTGGATGGCTGTTGCAGAAATTGTCGAACACGGTAATGTCGTATCCCGCCTGGAGTAACTCGACGCAGGTATGGGAACCGATATATCCAGCACCACCGGTGACAAGAATCATGTTTCACCTTTGCCGGCATGCTCGTTCGAGGAATCGTGTGATGTCAAGGTAGCAGATTCCGATGGGTGGTCAAGGGGGGACATGAAACCACAAAGACGCTTCGTCCCTAGCGATATCGCTGACGCTCGGCCTGATACGTTGCCCCGGTTCTTGGTATAGTGAGATCTGGAACCTTGAATCAAAAGTGACACATGATGGCATCATTTGAAAGGCAAGACTCTGTCGGTCAACCGCGATCCCGTCACGGCGTTGTAGTGGTATCCCTCGCATTGCTCATGGTGGCTTTGACCATCGGTGTCGAGGCCGAAGAAAGGCCCGAGCTATCGGTGGAACGCCTTACTGAAGAGGTCAGGGTTGCCTGGGATAATGGGGCAGTGACCGCTGGGCTCGAGCTGCTCGAGCAAGGTATTCAGGATTATCCCGATGCATCTGCGTTGCACAAATTGCGCGGAGATATTCTGTCCACGGTTCGAGACCCCAACGAGGCGGTTCAGGCCTATGATCGGGCTCTTGCGGCCGAACCCATGGCGGTCGATGTCCACTGGGCGAAGTGGGGCCTGCTGGTACGTTGGGGGAGAATGCAGGAAGCCATTGCTGAGTTGCAACGCATCGCACGAATTGAGGCCACGAATCCACTCATCCACTGGCGATTGGCACTTGAACTGCGGAAGATGGATCGATTGGAGGAATCACTGGAATCCTACAAGCGGGCCGTTGAACTGATGCCGGATTTGTTGGGGTGGCGGTTGGCCCTCGCTCGCGCCAGGTTTGACGTATTGGATTATGTCGGCGCGGATGCGGATTTACAGTATGTATTACAGCATGTGACACCGGGTTCCCCGCTAGAACTTCCAGCCAAGAACCAACTCGCCCAACTCTATGAATCGATGGACCGGGGGAGACGCTTCAAACGGGTGCTCACGCCTGATGCCACGGCAGATCAGCTGAAGGAATGGGCCTCGCTTCGGTCTGATGCGTGGAAGTTGTTCGAGGCCGGGCGCTACAACCAAGTCGAACCGGTATACCGCAAGTTGTTGGATCTCAATCCCAGTGATCCTGTTGCGACCTATCAGTTGGGACTGACCTTGATGCAATTGGATCGGTGTGAAGAGGCGGTCGATGTATTTGGGAACATGTCGAATCTCAATCCGAAAGAGGACGACTACGCAGATACGCTCTATCGGATGGGGCAGTGCTATGTCGAGCTGGAGCGGTGGGAAGAAGCCTTCATGCATTTTCAGATTTTGTATGACGCGGCCGTCGAATTTGAAGAAGCCAACAGGGGAATTGCGTTTCCGGCGGGGACCCGTGTGTTGGCAAAGGACAAAATTGCCCGGTGGCTCGACAAGGTAACGCCTCATGTTCCTGAACTGGTGAAACTGAAAGAAGAAGAGGCGAAAAGAGAGAAGGAATTGAAAGCGCGTGGTTCCCCTGTGTCGGAAGAGGCCTTCTATGCGAAGGTGCTCGAAAAGATGAAGCCGCAGGGGGCACTGGAGACCGGAGTTGCGATCGCTGGTCGCGATGCAGACTTTAGCTGGTTTCGCTATGTAATTCCAGCAGGCAAAGTGGTGCGTGATGACTTTCCCACCGGGGCTCACGAGTTCATGCCGGTGAATCCGGGAGATACGTTTCCGATCACGCAATCAGAAATCTATCTGGTGTTCAGACTTGTGTCTGATTCATTCGAGGCTGTTCCGCTCGCCGCGCGCTGTTCGCCGGAAACGCGCGAGATGACCGAAGACCCACAGACAACCGTTCAAGATCGAGTCATGACCACTTTGAGTGATCGCTCAGGCTATTTTCTCCTCACCTCTCAAAAATCCGGTTGGACACCAGGGTATTACCGTTGTGGCCTCTTCGCTGGGGAACAAACCTCCGCCTATTCATATGTGGACGAAGTCAGGTTTCGGATCGTTGAACCGCACCGACCCTGATGACTCGTTCAGCCAGACCTTGGGAGAAGCCCCTTGGATCTGTGCAATCACGTGGGTAGTCATCGCCCTGCTACTTCCCTGACCTAAAGAGCTGAGTAAGGAGCTGATCGTGACTGATTTCAAAATGAGTTGCCACATCAACAAGAATCGCCGAAAGCGTCCCGATACGGAGCGGTGAATGTTGTGGGATTGTTCCGTGGTGAGGCGGAGATGGCTACCGGTCTGGCGAGTGATGGAATACCTGAGTTGGCGAAGTGCTTGGGCGAGGTCGTTTCCCGACAGATCGCGGGGAAGCCTCATACCGCGATGACTTCTTCGCGGACATGGTGAAGGCGAATAACCTTTGGGCTCATCCTTTCCTCAAAGTGACAGCGGACTGCGTCTCTGACCTTTTCGGGTAGCTCAGCGAGGGTATCGGATTCAGTAAAGATTGATTGACCGGGTGCGTGCGCAATAAAGCCGCCCTCGGGGGCTTCTTCGACAACGAAGATCAGTTCATTCATCACTACCCCTCACAAGGTATGATCGTGCACATCGTAGCCCTGTGCCATCAGGTTATCCAGTCCTGCTGGATAACGAGCGGCCTACTACCCGATCACGTTCTTAAGGAGTCAAGTACATTGCTGTTGACTACCGAAGAGGGTACAAGAATATCCCTGGGGGGGCGTCATCGGCATGTACGGACTGGATCACCCCACCTCACATTGGCTCCAAACCGCATTGGGGTTGCTCGTAACCGGGATGGCGGCCCAAGGCTATGTGCTCTAAGGCTCGATCAAACGGATGCAGCAACTGAATTCCTGATCAGGATTCCTTCTGGTGATGGGCTCAACGAGGAGTATCTGTAGTACCTGCGACAAATTCACCCTCACGTGCCTCTTCCACGACAAAGACTAATTTGCTCATTAGTAGGCCTTATGAAGCATGTCTTGCTCATCGTAGTCCCATATCCTCATGTTGCAGGGTAGTCCTGTGGGCGATCTTCGAAACAGTGAGTATGGTGCTATCGAAGAAACGAGAAAGAAGAATAGGCTGCCGCCGGGGGAACCCTGTCAACGAAGGTCAATCCGTTGGGGGGGATCGTCCCACTCTGCGGGTTGGAGGCCAAGTGTATAATATCCCCGCTTTTTGTCCCTGCTCTTATGCTGACGATTGAATCTTGAAGGGGGCCCACGGACACGTTACTATCATTCGGCTGTTCCACTAGTTTTTGGCAAAAAAGCTTGAGGGCCTCGTGGCAGATAACCAGTTCAATCCATCAATTTCAACACAAGGTATACAGCTTCCACTGATTGCGCCCCTACGACGCCCACTTCCAATTACAGCAATTGAGCCGAAAGGCGTCGTGTACACAAAACGATGGGTTGTTGAACTACTACTCGATTTGAGCGGCTACACCCAGGATAAGAATCTGGTGGACAGCCTGGCAATCGAACCAGCGGCTGGAGATGGCGCGTTTCTTGGTCCCATGATTGAGCGCCTAGTGAAATCGTGTCAGAAACTCGGTCGATCGTTATCGGAGTGCCAAAACTCCCTACTCGCATATGAGCTGGATGAGAAGAGTGCGGCTCGTGCGCGTGCTGTCATCCAAGAACTCCTCAAGGATCATGGGGCGAAGAGCCCCCTGGCGAAGAGACTGGCCGACGCGTGGGTAGTAAACGGGGATTACCTTTTGGATGTCGAGACGAGACAAGCCGATTTCATTATTGGCAATCCTCCGTACGTACGTCTTGAGGATATTCCAGAAGAGACCGCCTCCGTCTACCGAAGTGCGTATCCCACGATGCGCGGGCGAGCAGACCTTTATGTGGCATTCTTTGAAGCCGCACTTCGGGAATTGAAAACGGGCGGGGTATGCGCCTTTATCTGCGCTGATCGATGGATGCGTAACCAATATGGAGCCGAACTACGCCAACTTATAAGTTCGGCGTACAGCGTTGAAATACTCCTGAGCATGCACCATGCCAATGCGTTCGATGATGACGTAGATGCCTATCCTGCAATCACGGTGATCCGATACACAACACAACGGTCAACTATTGTGGCAAGTGCCGATCAGGATGCCGAACACGTTCAGCCAGGACGATTGGCCACAACGCTCCAGACAACCAGTCAAGCCATCCTCCCCACGGCATCCATCGAGCCGTCGTAGACGCATGGTTCAAAGGATCAGACCCCTGGCCCTGCCATTCGCCAGAACAGCTGGCACTCCTCCGACGACTGGAAGATCAGTTTCCTCTTCTCGAAATGAATGCCAAAGTGGGAATCGGCGTGGCCACTGGAAACGATCGTGTTTACATTACGACAGATGCAGAGCTGGTGGAGCCGTCCCGCCTCTTAAAACTTGCGCTAGCAAAGGACCTGACGGGCGGAACAGTGATATCGTCCGGGCACTATCTGGTAAATCCATGGAATGAAGATGGGCTGGTCAATCTGAGGGCGTATCCGAAGTTGCAAGCCTATTACGAGCAGCATGCGGTCGCCCTGAAGAGACGTCACACGGCGGAGAGAAGTGTTGACAACTGGTACAAAACGATTGACCGCGTCAACCACACGCTTATCTATACACATAAACTGTATATTCCAGATATTAAGAACATCCTCGAGCCGGTCTTAGATCGGGGTGAAACATATCCTCACCACAATCTGTATTTCATTCAGTCGGATGAATGGGACCTGGAAATACTTGGTGGCATCCTGCTATCGAAGGTGGGACAGTTTTTTGTCGAATCCTATGGAGTCCGCATGCGAGGGGGCTACTTACGCTTCCAAGCGCAATACCTACGCCGCATTCGAGTCCCTGCGCCAAGGTCCCTGTCCAAACTACAGTCACATGAATTGAGAGACGCCTTCCGCCTTCGTGATAGGGCTCGTGCAAGCCAAGCAGCATTGGATCTTTATGGAATTAATGCTCGTACGTTGGAGGCCGCGCTTGAACATTGACAAGAGATTGCAAGCCGCCGTCCAGAGCTACTGGGATGCCCGCAGGAAAAATAAAGAGAAGCAGGTTAAGTCAGGCAAAATTGATGCCGGAACCAGAGGTGAGGTCACAGGAGGCACTCAGATGGGTGCCCTGGAGGTCTTGGTTTCTGACATCTTATGCGAAGCCGGATTGGAAAAGGTCGATATCCGCACAAGGACCGCGCTTGAGCTACCAGGGTATTTCAGGGCCACAAAAAAGTGGGATCTCATCGTCGTCTCCAACGGTGCATTGGTCTTGGCGATGGAGTTTAAGTCTCAAGCCGGTAAATCGATCGGCAACAATGTGAACAATCGTTCGGAAGGAGCAGTAGGCAGTGCCAAAGATATTTGGACAGCTTTCCGGGAAGGCCGCTTTGGTCAAGCGCCTCCTCCATTCCTCGGCTATCTGTTCCTCTTTGAAGATCGTGACAATGTCAAAATTTCTGTTGCCAACAAGGAACCATACTTCCAGGTAGACCCTGAATTCCGTGGAGAAGCACATTCCAAGAATACAACAGCCCTCCGACAATACAAGGGAGTCTCCTACAGCAAGCGCTACGAGTTACTTTGTCGCCGCTTGGTGCTGGAGCGGCTCTACACCTCAGCCTGTTTCATGATGGCCACGAACTCACCGAAGACAAAAATCACACAGCCGGCTGAAGACCTCAACTTTCGACGCTTCGTGGCTGCCTTACGAGGCCACGTCGTCACCTTCTTGGGGAGCCGTGCAAGATAGGAGTGCTGTTCTTTAACCTCTCCAGCAGTAACAATCAAACAAGGGCGTCGAACTGGTCGGTCGTTTACGGTAATTTGTGTCAAGAGCAAGTCTGGCATGCATATTGACTTGTAGGTTCTCGGGCAAGGCGATCAACACCTGATGAGTGTAGTTGGAAGGCTTAGGGTTTCTTTGCCACCACCTTGCCGTTTTCCCACACGTAGATCGGCGTCCCATACATCTTGGCGGTTTTCCGAGCCGCTTTCGCCGCTCGGCGAAGTGCGCGGCCGACAGCTTCCGAAAAGGCTTTCGTCCATTTTTTGCGTGGTGCTTTCCTCATGGGCCTTCCTCAAGTAGGCGAGGAGCGTCGCCAGAATTCTCGTAGACCGACCAGGTATCTGCCAGTGGTCGATAGAGCGTACAAAAATTCCTCCAGCTTCGATGGAAACGTCGTATCACATCGCTACGTGGGACATTATGTCCACCTTGCTCAACCCTGGTAGCGACGCGTTGTAGCGCAAGTTTGGATGATGACAGTGAAAGAAAAACAATTCTGATCGTATACCCTGTTGCCTTCCAGCTCTGCAACAGATGAAGGTAGGTTTTTCCGCTCAATGTGCTTTCAAATGCAAAACTCTTCCGCGCGCCGGCCAAACGAGTGAGTTCCTGGAGGACAAGACGACCGGCTTGCCGCGCGGCCAGTTCTGGCCGGAGAGGCGAAAGCCCACTGGCAATGAGGTCGGCATTTACGAAATGGATGACGCCCTCCTCGCGAAGTAGGAATTCTTTCGCGAACGTAGTCTTCCCCGAGCCGTTGGGCCCGGCAATATGATGCAACGAGGGTGTCGAGCTGGTCGGTCGCCCACTTTCACAATCAGCCAGCGACAGGCTGCTGATAATCCACTTCGATGGTAAAGCCGAGGTCCTCGATCATGCCCCAGACTTCGGGGGCCGGTGCGCCTGGGGTCGTCAGGTAGCCATTCACGAAGACGGAGTCTGCCGGATACAGCGCCAGGGGCTGGAGGCTGCGCAGATTATGCTCTCGGCCACCCGCAATTCGAATTTCTGTCCGAGGATGAAGGAATCGGAAGAGGCAGAGCACTTTGAGACAGCGCTGAGGCGTGAGGTTGTCGGCCTGTCCCAATGGGGTGCCGGAGACTGGGGTGAGCATGTTCAAGGGGATGGAGTCCGGTTTGATGTCTTGCAAGGCCGTGGCCAGCTCGATCAGGTCTTCGTCTGACTCACCCATGCCAACGATGCCCCCGGAGCAAATTTCTAGCCCTGCCGCACGCGCGTTCTTGATTGTCGCCAGCCGGTCTTGAAACGTATGGGTCGTGCAGATAGAGGCATGAAAGGCTTCGCTGGTGTTCAAATTGTGATTCACACGGTCGACACCGGCGGCTTTGAGCCGCTTGGCTTGGGATTCGCTCATCAGGCCGAGGGAACAGCAGATTTGAATCGGCACGTCCTGTTTGATGGATCGTACAGCACCAGCGATTTCATCGATTTCCCGATCCAAGGGGCTGCGCCCGCTGATGACGATGCAATAGCGCTGAGCTTTGGAGGCAGCAGCTTGCCGGGCGCCCTCGATCATCTGCTTCTGTGGGAGGAGGTTGTATCGTTCGATCGGTGCCGTTGAAATCGACGACTGCGAACAGTAGTGGCAGTCTTCTTGGCAGGCCCCGCTTTTTGCGTTTTGGAGCATCTGCAGACGGACCGTACGACCGAAGTATTTGGATCGGACTTGAAAGGCTGCGTGTAACAACGCGAGGAGATCATCATTCGGTGTCTCCAAGACAGATCGGCATTCTGCCCTGGTAAGAGGTTCGTCGTTCAGCGCTTTGTCTGCTAACGGCATGTGGCTCATGAAGTCCTCGAAAATAGTTGCGATGTTCCAGATGATCCGCTGGTGTTCTGATCCATTGAATCGAGAGGGGATGCCCACACACTCGCTAAGTCCACTCGTCAGCGGATATTGGCCGAAAACCTACACGGTTTCAAACGGAGAAGCAATGCCCCCATAGGGGACGGATGGAACGGACGAGGGTTCGCCTTCCGGAGGTGCTTCGACCCGGGTCGCCTCAAGCCAGGGGAGGGCGGTGAGTGTATTCCACTTGGCGCAACGGCGGCATCGGCCCGTCCATTCGACGGCTTCCTGTTGACATTGGGTGCAGATATAGGGAACCACGACCCGTTTTTTGAAACTCAGCGCCTTTTTCAAGGCCACAATGGCGTCTTCGAAATGTTGCTTGCGCAAATAGAGGTTGGCCATGATCTTGTGGTAATCCAACAGGTGATCTTGCGGGCCCTCAATCGTCGAAAGCAGGTCGAAGGCTTCATCCACCATTTCCAGGCGGTAATAGAGCTTGCCGAGATAGAATTGCAGGACGGGATCCTGTGGACTCTGTTGCAAGGCGTCCTGATAGACGCGGATGATTTCGCTCGGTTCGCCTTGATCCAAAAACAGCTCTTCCAGTCGGTGCAGAATGATGACACTTCGCGTTCGGGAGTAGACTTTTTTCAAGATTTCGACGGCGTCTTTGGTTTTCCCTTCATGGAGCAGAATTTCACCCAACCCGATGTAGGCAGGAAGAAAACTACGGTCCTTTTTGATGGCGCCTCTGAAGTACCGACGAGCTTTATCGGGGTGTCCACGTTCGAGTAGTTGCCGTCCCACTTCATACATGCATCCAACCAACCGCGCCGCTTCCGGCTGCTTGTCGGTGGCGGGAAGATTGGCTTTGACCAAGCGATGCTGAATCTCAAGCGCCTCGCCCCAGCGCTCCATCCTGATATTGAGATCGCGTCTACGGATCAATGCCGTCAAGTTATCCGGCTCGATCTTGAGAATCTTCTGAAGCGTCTGGAGGGCTTCTTCGTATCGTTTGGCTTCTTCCAAATCCTTGGCAAGTTCCAGTAAGACCTCGATGTTTCGATCTTCTACCCGGTGTGCGTGTTGATGGAGTCGAACAGCCTCGGGGAAATTGTGCTCGGAGCGATAGACGTTTCCCAACCAGAGGAGTGAATCGACGCGATTCGGATCGATGGCGAGCGCCTTTTCAAATAAGGTGATCGCCTCCGAGGTCCGCTTCGACATGAACGCATGAGTTCCGTCTCGATGCAGCGAGTCGACCTTCTCTTTTCGACGAACCAGACGGCTGCTCCGCCAGTTCAGGATGAGGTGCGCGGTCTGTTGGAGGCCGACGGCGAAGGTGGCGAGGACGGCTCCGAATGCCATGGAAATCAGCATAAGGGTCACCGGGCTCAGTTCAAACTCGGTGCCTGGGCTTGTATGAATGACGACAAACCCTGGGTTGAGTTCACGGAAGTAACTGTAGATGAACAGCCCCGCGCTGATGAGGAAAATGCTGATCAGGAGTTTGAACATAGCCTACACCGTCTTTTGCGGGTTCGCTTTCCGGACGAGGCGTCGTTTGGGTGGGGTGATGACGGCCGACGATTCGTCAGGAACAGGAACTCGTTGCGCGTCGCTCCACAGACGCTCAAGCGCATAGTGCGCACGAGAATCTTGTCTCATGACGTGGGCAACGACATCGCCAAAGTCGATCAGGACCCATTGGCCGGAGGAGGTTCCTTCGACGCTCAGTGGTCGTTGACCTACACGAGAGAGTTCGTCGACAATGGAGTCGGCAACGGCGCGGGTCTGTCTGTCGGATTCTGCCGACCCAATAACCAAGTAATCAGCGATCGACGTAAGCGGGGCAACGTGGAGGACTTGTACATCCAAGGCCTTTTTATCGAGCATCGCCCTGGCTGCGGCGAGGGCGGTGGCCTTAGATGTGCGTACGATAGCTGTCCTCCTGATAAAGGCTATGCTGAAGTATATAAGATTCTACCGAGAGCGGCAACATATTTGCCAGGGGGAGTCCGTTACGAACTCTCTGTCTGATTTCTGATGCCGAGATCGGGCAGGGTGAAATGGACAAGCAGGTGATGCCTAGCGCGGCAGGGACGGCGATTTCGAGTTTTTCAATGGCCCCGGTATCAAGCTGGGCAAGAGATTCTGGATCGAGGTTTGGGCATACTGACAGCTTGGCAAGGGCTCTGAACGCCTGTCCTGGACGAGGTACCACCACGACATGGCAGATTTTCAAGATTGCATCAGGATTTCTCCATGTCGGGAAATCCAGGAATGCATCAAGGCCAATGATAAAAAAGATCTCCCAAGATTGACCGTATTGCCCTCGTATTTCGCGGATGGTGTCGATGGAATACGATTTGCCTGTGCGATCGATTTCGATTGCCGACACGTCGAACTCCGAGGTGTCGGCAATCGCAAGACGGACCATTTCAAGCCGCACTAAGGCGGGAGCCAGGGAACGGTTGTGCTTGTGAGGCGGATCGCCGGTCGGGATAAAGAGGATGCTCGCAAGGTTCATGCGTGCACACACGTCACGTGCAATGGCCAGATGGCCGTTGTGGATGGGGTTAAAACTCCCGCCGAATAAGCCGAGGCGTTTCGGGCGGGTGGCCTGTTCGACGGTTGTGGTGTATTGGGCTGTCAGATGAATCATAACTCAGAACTCGCCGCCCAAGACACTACAGAATGACGAGATTGTCTCGATGGATGACTTCCTCATACTCCTGAGGACCAAACTGCGATTGAATCACTGTGGTCTTGAGACCCTTCATTTGGTGCACGAAGTCGGAAGAAAAGTTGACCAGGCCTTTGGCGAATTCCTTCCCGTCCGGCGTGAGGCAACTGACTGGATCGCCGGCTTCAAATACGCCGGTCACCTGAAGGATGCCTGATGCGAGGAGACTCTTACCACGCGCGCTCAGGGCCGCTACCGCTCCCTGATCGAGATGTAGTTGGCCGCGAGCGCGCAGCGTGAAGGCGATCCAATGCTTGCGGCTGTTCAAGCGGCGTTCTTTGGCGAGAAAGAGGCTTCCTCCTGATTGTCCAGCTAAGACCGCGGGCAGGAGTCCGGCCCGTTCGCCGTTGATAATCAACGTGGAAATTCCATACTCTGCGACTTTCTTCGCCGCCCGCAGCTTCGTGGCCATCCCCCCAGTGCCTTCAAAGGTGCTGGAAACTCCCGCCAATTGTTCAATGTCGGGAGTAATGTCAGGAACGAGTGGAATCAACTCGGCAGCGGGATTCTTGCGAGGGTCTTCCGTGTATAATCCATCGACATCCGAAAGAATCACCAGCAAATCTGCATCGGATAGGTGAGCCACCTCGCTGGCGAGGCTGTCGTTATCACCGACCCGAATTTCGTCCACGGCAACCGTGTCGTTTTCGTTGATGATCGGGATGATGCCGAACCCGATCAGTGCCGATAAAGTATGGCGAGCATTGAGAAAGCGACGGCGATCAGCGAGGTCGTGGTGCGTCAGCAGAATTTGTGCCACTTGAATCGCGAGACGCTCGAAGGCCTTTTCATAGGCCCATATCAGTCGACTTTGTCCGACGGCGGCGGCTGCCTGCTTGACCGGAAGGTTCTTGGGATAGTCTTTCAGGCGTAATTTATGGATACCGGACACAATGGCGCCGGATGAGACGATGAGGATCTCCCGTCCCTGCGTGCGGAGCGTCGCGATCTCATCCGCTAATCGCTCAATCTGTTCAGGCCGGAGTCCCTCTGCACGTGATGCAAGCAAGCTACTGCCGATTTTGATGACGATCCGTTTGGCCTCGACTAAGAGCTCGTCTCGCATGGCGCCTTTCGCAACAGATCGACTTGCTTTCCGACATAGGTGATCAGATCGCTTAGGCCTTCGTTCGTGGCAGCCGAGATGGCCAGGCATGGATAGCTTTTTCCTCGGCAATAGGTCTGCAGCTCGGCCAACCGTTCACCGGCACCGATCACGTCGATCTTGGTTGCCACGACGGCGAATGGGCGATGGGGAAGCGTTGAGTCGTAGGCTCCCAGTTCACGTTGCAGCGTCTCAAAACCGGTAATAGGATCCTCCGTCGCCCACTCCGACACATCGATCAAGTGCAGTAAAAACGCGGTGCGTTGAATGTGGCGCAGGAACTGAACACCGAGGCCCTTCCCTTCGTGGGCTCCTTCGATCAAGCCTGGGATATCGGCCACGACAAAGCTTCGGTGGGATCCCCAGCGAACAACGCCTAGATTGGGAATCAGGGTGGTGAAGGGATACTCGGCAATCTTCGGACGTGCAGCGGAAATCGCAGCAATGAGTGTTGACTTGCCGGCGTTCGGAAATCCGACAAGTCCGACGTCCGCAAGCAATTTGAGTTCGAGCCGTAAGGCACGTTCTTCGCCTGGGGTTCCGGGAGTACACTTCGTGGGTACTCGATTAACCGAGGTGGCAAAATTGCTGTTTCCTTTTCCTCCTCGGCCTCCTTTCGCGATGACAGCCGTTTGACCATCTCCGATAAAATCAGCGAGCACCTCTCTGGTCTCGTCATCATATACGATAGTGCCGACGGGAACGAGAATGGTCAGGTCCTCTCCGGAACGGCCTGTACAATTGGAGCCCCCTCCGGCTCGCCCGTCCTGGGCCTCGTAGTGGTTTTGGTAGCGGAGGTCGAGTAGTGTCGTGAGTCGATGAGACGCGGTCAGGAGGATATCGCCACCATGGCCACCATCCCCGCCGTCCGGGCCCCCGCGAGGCACAAACATCTCTCTCCGGAAACTGCAGATGCCGTTGCCTCCTCGTCCGGCTCGGACCGTGATATGAGCTTCATCAACAAACATATGGTGACATCATATTGCGAATGGCTCAGTGATGAGGATGAGAATGTATACCCGAATCTGAACCGAACAGGCGGTGAGAATTCCTCCTGTCTCAGGTCGGCGCAGAGGAGATAGGGGAGGAGAATCAGGACTTGGCTGGGCTGGGATACACGCTGACTTTCCGTTTGCCTCGCCCACCTTCGAACTTGACCACGCCGCTCATTTTTGCAAATAGCGTATGATCCCTTCCGAGGTCCACATTGAATCCAGGAAAGAATTTAGTGCCGCGCTGACGGACAATGATACTACCAGCCGTGACCGTCTGACCACCGTAGGCTTTCACGCCTAGATACTGTGGATTGCTGTCACGACCGTTACGCGATGATCCGCCACCCTTGTTTGTTGCCATGGTAAGTCCTCTTGAGTCCGTTACGCTGACGCAATATTGGTAATAAGCAGCTTCGTGAAACCTTGCCGGTGTCCGCGGGTACGGCGGTAATTCTTGCGGCGTTTCTTCTTGAACACAGTAATTGAACGAGTTCGTCCGTGACGCACAATTTGGGCCGTTACCGTCGCGCCACTGATAAGTGGTTGTCCAACCAGGAGCCCGCCCTCACCATGCACGAGACGGACTTGGTTCAGCTCGATTTGGGATCCGACATCTCCGGGTAGGCTCGCAACCTGAATCGTCGCTCCTGCTTCAACTCGATATTGCTTACCGCCCGTTTCAATAATTGCGTACATGTCTCTTCTCCGAAATTAAAGAACGCTTCATTTAACATGTGGTGACTGAGACTGTCAAGCGGAAGCAGGGGTGTCTGAGATCCCAGATGCGAGCAGGCCCCCTCTCTTGGAGGGCTAGGCTGGAGCCTGCGTCAACGCGTATGGTCTGCTCCATCGAGGTAGGGGAGTGAACAGCAGACGGTCCTCTTTTGGACTGGGAGCGCACGCAGAACAATGCCGCACGCCAATAAGTTTGTGATTCGTACCTACCACCGGATTCCCGTTCGTTGTGCCCTATATTACTTGGGTGACGATTTTCTTGGAAAGGGAATGGTGATCAATCTTTGCCGGAACGGGTTCCGGGTGTTGGGCGACCACCAGGTCGTACCAGGTATGGAATTGGCGGTTCGAATTACGCTCCTAGATAAGGATGAGCCGGTGGAAATCCAGCGGGTAACCGTTCGCTGGGTGCGCGGGCTGCTGTTTGGTGCCAAAGTCGTGACGATGAGTCCGGATGGTGAAGATCGAATCGGAACGTTTCTCAGTGCTCGCTTGCGCGCGTATTGTGCGTCTTCTTAGTTCCAGTGCCGGTCCCTTTGCTTGACCCTCAAGTAGCCTCACGCTATATTTCACTCGGCACACGGCCTGACAACAGGTTTCCTTAACCGCGGAGATTGCTCTCAATGCTGGAGCCGGTCGAAAAAATTTGGATGGACGGAAAATTTGTGGCGTGGGGCGAGGCAAATGTCCATATTCTCACGCATTCGCTCCACTATGGCCTGGCAGCGTTTGAGGGTCTCCGGTGTTACAAAGGAAAATCAGGATCCGCCATCTTTCGACTTCAGGAGCACGTCGATCGACTGTTCAACTCCGCGCACATCGGCATGATGGGCATGCCCTATGACCAAAAACAGATCACCGATGCTATTCTAGAAACGGTTCGCATCAATCGTCTCGATGCCTGTTATATTCGTCCACTGGTCTACATTGGGTATGGAACGATGGGGGTGCATCCGGGAGACAATCCCATTCGGGTGGCCATCGCAGCGTGGAAATGGGGGGCGTACCTGGGAGACGAGGCGTTGGCGAATGGGATGCGCGCCTGTATCTCCTCATTCACGCGACATCATGTGAATGTGTCCATGACCAGAGGGAAAATATCCGGATACTATGTGAACTCCATTATGGCGAAGCAACAGGCGAAGGCCGATGGATATGACGAAGCTATTCTTCTCGATCCGGAGGGATATGTCGCCGAGGGAACGGGCGAAAACGTGTTTATGATTCGTCGGGGTATCCTTAAAACCACACCATTGACTTCGGTGCTTGAGGGAATTACCAGAGACTCCGTCATGCAACTGGCGCGAGAGCGAAACATTACTGTCGTCGAAGAACGATTCACGCGTGACGAGCTGTACATTGCAGATGAGGTTTTCGTGACCGGAACGGCCGCGGAGCTGACGCCGGTCAGAGAGATCGATCGTCGCCGAATCGGAAACGGCACTCCAGGGCCGATTACACGAACTCTTCAAGATGCCTTCTTTTCAATCGTGCGTGGAGAAGATGCTGCGCACGAGTCTTGGCTGACTCGAGTCTGACACGCTCTCAGACACATTCTAGCGGCACCCGAACGCATGGGTTCGAAGGTGGGTGGGTGGTTGGTTTGCTTGGCTCACGAACCGTCAAGAGTTTGGCCTACCCTGATTTAGTGACTCTCCTCGGAAGTCTCTCCTACAGCAGGGTGTACCTCCTCTGATGGCTTGGCAGCAGGGTCAGCTGCTGGAGGTACAGATTCGCTCTTTGATTCGTTCTTTGGCTCCATATCGATGACGGTGGAGGAGAAGTTTTGTTGCTTCGCCAAGATCGCTAGGCTGAACGAGGTGACCATGAATATCGCCGCCACGACCACCGTCAGCTTGCTCAAGAAGTTGGCAGGGCCACGGCTGCCGAACACCGTTTGACTCGATCCGCCAAAAGCGGCGCCGATCTCCGCTCCTTTCCCGGATTGGAGAAGAATCGCTCCGATCATCAGAAAACAGACGAAGACATGAATGACGACGATTGCGGTGTAGAGCATGAAATCTTAGACTCCGATTGAGCGAGCGGTTGATGCAACGCGGGCGATTGTAGCAAAGGACTCGACCTGGAGACAAGCACCTCCGATCAGTGCGCCGTCCACCTGGTTGGAAGCGAGAAGGGATTCAATGTTCTGAGGTGTGACGCTCCCGCCATAGAGAATCCGAGTTGAGTCAGCATTCGCGGGAGAAATTGTGGTAGCCAGGACTCGCCGAATCGTTTTGTGGGCGGCTACGGCTTGCTCAGCCGTTGCGGACTTCCCGGTCCCGATCGCCCAGATGGGTTCATAGGCGACGGTTATTCCACTCAAGGCGTCGGCGGTGAAGCCGGACAGACTTTCATTCAACTGTTGGGTGAGTACGTCGTCAGTCATTCCATTTTCACGCTGCGTGAGCGATTCGCCGACGCAGAGGATCGGGCGGAGGCCGTGCTTGAGCGCGGCTCGGATCTTCTTCTGGAGGCTGTGGCTTTGTTCGCCGAAGAGGGTTCGCCGTTCTGAGTGACCAAGAATGACATAGCGACAGCCAAGGTCCACAAGCATTGGGGCCGAAATCTCTCCCGTGTAGGCACCCTGATCCTCCCAAAACATATCTTGCGCTCCAAGCTGTAGAGGAAAGGACGACTCAAGTGCCGTGCGGACCGTTTGCAGGGCGGTGAATGGAGGAGCCACGACAAGCTCAATGGGTGAGGAGAGACCATGAAGGCGTTCACTCAGGGCACGGACGAACGTGGCCGCTTCGGACGCGGTCTTGTTCATTTTCCAATTACCGACGATGAGAACTCTGCGCAAACTTATCCTCGTGATGTTGGGTTCAATGAGGAGGTATGGATCAATTTGATCGGTCCGGCAGCGCTGCGAGGCCAGGAAGTGTTTTCCCTTCGAGTAGTTCCAGCGCGGCACCACCCCCGGTCGAAATGAACGACATGCTTTCGGATACGCCGGCCCGATGAACAGCCAGCGCGGTCTCGCCGCCACCGACGATCGTGAGGGCATAAGCGTCGGCGATCGCATGGGCCATGGCAAAGGTGCCTCTGGCATAGGCGTCGATTTCAAACACGCCCATCGGCCCGTTCCACAGGATGGTTTTGGCGTTTTGGACCGCTTCATTGAATAGCTTGACCGAGGCTGGGCCAATATCCAACGCATACCACCCTTTGGGAATCTCTTGGACGGGAACAATCTTTGTTTCCGCGCCTACGTCCCGGCTGGCGGCCACCACACAATCGACGGGGAGGTAAAATTTGACTCCGCGTGAGAGGGCATGGTCTTCGATGCCGCGCGCAAAATCCAGCATGTCCATTTCAACGAGTGAATTTCCGATCTCCATGCCTTTTGCCTTCAAGAAGGTAAACGCCATGCCGCCGCCGATGATGACCTTATCAACCTTCTTTCCCAGGTTTTCAATGACGCCGATCTTTCCGGATACCTTCGCGCCTCCCAGGACAGCGGCAAAAGGGCGCACGGGATTGGCAACCGCACCTTCAAGATATTCGATTTCTTTTTTCAGCAGGGCTCCAGCCGCTGAATCCTTGATGTACTTGGTGATGCCGACGGTCGAGGCATGCGCTCGATGGGCCGCTCCAAATGCGTCATTAATGAAGACATCACCCAGTGAGGCCAGGGCTTTGGCGAAGGTGTCATCGTTTTTTTCTTCGCCGGCGTGAAAACGAAGATTCTCCAGTAAGAGCACGTCTCCGTCTTTCATCTTGCCGACTAGCTTTTCGACGGCCGGGCCCATACAGTCCGGAGCGAAGGTCACGTCTTTCCCCAACAGTCGTCCAAGGCGTTTGGCGACAGGGGCTAAGCTGTATTTGGGGTCGAACGCACCATTTGGACGGCCAAGATGCGAGCACAGGATGACTTTGGCGCCCTCATCGACGACACGATTAATGGTCGGCAAGGTCGAGCGGATACGGGTGTCATCGGTAATCTGTAGCGATTCATCGAGAGGGACGTTGAAATCAGCGCGGATGATGACTCGCTTCCCACGAAGTTGCACATCGTCAATCGTTTGTTTGTGCAGGTTCATCCGCACTCCTTAATTCAGCCACGTTGGGGGATGAGCCCATGGGTGGGGTCGATGTTAAGAAAACCCCTGCTGGGTCATCCCTGTCACAGGTGTGTTGCAGTTATTTCCCTGCCAGCACTTTCACCAGGTCTTTGACACGGCAAGAATAGCCCCACTCGTTGTCGTACCAGGCGGTGACTTTGACGAGACGCTTGTCCACCACATTCGTCAAGGGAGCATCGACAGTGGCCGAGTGCGGGTCCCCTTTTTGGTCGATGGAGACGAGGGGCTCTTCGGAGTACTTGAGAATGCCTTTGAGCGGACCGTCCGCCGCTTTCTTGAAGGCGGCATTTACGGACGCAATATCACAATCCTTCTCAGTTTCGACGGTGAGGTCGACCAGTGACACATTCGGCGTCGGCACTCGAATCGCGAGTCCGTCCAGTTTGCCTTTGAGTTCGGGGATCACGAGGTGGAGAGCCTTCGCAGCACCGGTGCTGGTCGGAATCATCGACATCCCTGCGGCGCGCGCACGCCGAAGATCCTTGTGTGGAAGGTCCAACAGTTGCTGATCGTTCGTGTAAGAATGGATCGTGGTCATGACTCCGTGTTTGATTCCGAAGGTCTCCAACAAAACCTTGGCGACAGGCGCCAGGCAGTTGGTTGTGCAGGAGGCATTGGATACGATGTGATGGGACTTCGGATCGAACTTGTTGTCGTTCACACCGAGCACAATAGTCACATCGGGGTCTTTCGCCGGTGCGGAGATGATCACATGCTTGGCGCCGGCCGACAGATGTTTACCAGCCGATTCCCGATCAGTGAATCGACCGGTGGATTCGATGACCACATCGACGTTCAGCGCTTTCCATGGAAGTTCTTTGGGGTCCTTGAAGGCCAGCACCTTGATCGGTTTTCCATCGACGAGGATCTGATCTTCTTTAGCTTCGACATTGGCCGGCAGTGTTCCATGGACTGAGTCGTATTTGAGGAGATAGGCCAGTGTCTTGGCGTCTGTGAGATCATTGATGGCGACGATCTGAAGATCTTGATCGTCCATTGCGGCGCGGAACACATTGCGTCCGATGCGTCCGAATCCATTGATTCCAACTCGAATGGCCATAGTGTATTCCTCTACTTAGAACTATGTTTGTTTAGGGCAGATTTGGAAGCCCCACACGAAGCTCGATACTATCGATGGTGTCTCCTTCTTGTCAAGATACAGGGAGTGCGTACCGCATTTCCAAATTCATCCAAACCTACGTAGGAGTTCCGGAGTCCGGTGGATTCGGATCTTGTTTCACTCAGGGCGTTTCGGTAGATTCCGAAGGACATCGAGGAGCACATTCGACATGCATCAGGCGGTATGTGAACAGGCGGCGCAGGCAGTGGAATGGCCGCGCTTGTTGGCGTTTCTCTCGCAACAGGCGCAGTCGGCGATCGGCGTTGCCCGGTGCCGAATCCTTTCCCTGTCGACCGAGCTGGTGGGTGTCTCGCTACGGCAACAAGAGACCACAGAAATGGTGAGTCTGCTCGAAGGGAGCGATCCAGTCCCCACGCTGTCCTTTCCTGACATACGGGAGCAGCTGACTCGGTCCAAGAAGGGAGGGGTACTCGAGGCCGGGGAGTTGAGAGATTGTGCGATCATCTTGGCACTGATGGCGGATATCGAGCGATATGCCGTCTCTCATCGAGACGAGATCCACGCCCTCGCCCGCACCGTGGAACCGCTACAGGTCAGCAAGAGTCTACAGGGAATCCTCAAGGCCATTGAGGGTGCGATACAATCCGACGGATCCATGAAAGACACGGCATCGCCGGAGTTGCGACGCCTGACTCATCATGCCGGGGAATTGAAACATGCGATGCGTCAGAAGCTCGAGCAGATCTTGCATTCAAGGCGATACGAGGAGGTTCTTCAGGAATCGTATTTCGCCCAACGAGAAGGTCGGTATGTGGTGCCGGTCAAGGCGGATATGCGAGGGAGAATACCGGGAATTGTCCATGATATTTCAGCGAGCGGTGCCACCGTCTTTCTCGAGCCGCGTGAATTGGTCGAGTTGAACAACTCCATCAAGATGGCCGATCTCGAGGTGGAGCGTGAGGTACAGCGCATCCTGCGGGAGCTGACCAGTCTGGTGGCGGGAAAAGCAGACGCGATCAGCCAAGGAATCGAGGTGCTGGCTGAGTGGGATGTCATCAGGGCGAAGGCTGAGGTGAGCCGGCGGCTGAAATGCAGCCCTGTTCTGTTGAATGAAACGGGGCGAATCATGCTTAAACGGGCACGGCATCCGCTGCTGCTCATCGCGAAGGACGATGTCCTGGCGAACGATATTCTTATGGATGAAGGCGTTCGCGTGTTGGTGATCTCCGGGCCGAATACCGGAGGGAAAACCGTCACGCTCAAGATTGTCGGGCTGTTTGCCCTGATGGTCAGGGCCGGACTGCATCTTCCCTGTGCTCCAGAATCCGAGATGGCAATTTTTACCGATCTCCATGCCGATATCGGTGATGCCCAAGACTTGACCCGCGACCTCTCCAGTTTTTCCGCACATATGATGCAGATGATTCAGCTTCTGTCCGAGAGTGCGACAGGACTGACTTCGAGCGAATCCAGTATCCAACGTTCGCTCGTGCTGCTGGATGAACCGGTGACCTCAACTGATCCGCAGGAAGGAGCGGCGTTGGCCGAGGCGCTGCTGTGCCGCTTGGCTGAGCTGAATATGAAGGTGGTGGCCACCACGCATTATGGTGCGCTCAAAGAATTGGCACAGACGACACCTGGGTTTGCGAATGCCAGTGTGGAATTCGACGTTGAGCGTCTCGCACCGACCTATCGACTATTCATGGGAATCCCCGGTGGTTCATCGGCCTTGGAAATTGCCGGCCGTCTCGGTATGGATCAAGCCATTTTGACCGATGCGAGGAAACGGTTGCGCCGTGAGGATCAACGGCTTGACGAGTTGATGGCCGATCTGCAGCGAAAGCAACACCAGCTGATTGACGATCATGAAAAGGCCCGACAGGCCAGGCAAGAAGCCGAGCAAGCCGCTCGCGACGCACAGGTGATTCGAGCGCAGCTGGAAGAGGCCCAACAGGAGGCTCGACAAGGTCTCAAGAAAAAGCTTGGCGAGCAGTTCCAGCGGGCACGGGCGGAAGTGCAGGCCACGGTCGACGCGCTCAAGCGAGATCAGAAACTCATCAAGGCAAAAGAAGCCAAACAGCGACTCGGTGAGTTGGAGGTGAAAACGCGACAAGAGCTGGCTCCTATTCACGACTCGATTCCGGTTGAACAACTGACGGTCGGCGATGCCGTCGAGATCGTCGGATTGGGTATGTCGGGGAGTTTGCTTGACTCACCACAGGGGAAAAAACGTGTTCGTGTCAAGGTTGGGGAAGGTGAAGTCCTGGCGAGCGTCTCAAGCCTTATCGGTATCGCCCGTGAATCAAACGCGATGCCAGCACAGCCGGTGTCGTCGGCTTCAGGTTCACGGCGAGTCTCAATGAGTCATGGGCTCGGGCTGGATGAACAGACCGTGGTGGACGTGCGAGGCCAGGCGACAGACGAAGCCCTCGATCAGGTCATCGCGGCGCTCGATCGGGCGACGTTGGACGAGGCGCCGTATCTCCGCATCATTCACGGTCACGGCACTGGTCGTCTCAAATCCGCCTTGCGGGAGTATCTCAAAGATTCGCCCTATGTGGCTGAGTTTCGCCCTGGCGATCGAGCCGAGGGTGGGGATGGAGTGACCGTGGCACGAATTCGTTAAGGGGGCCGTTGATTTCATTCTATAAACTAAAACCGCAGGCCAGCTCCTACCAAAGCATTGTGATCTCGAAAATCCACGGCGATCCCTTTCCAGTGGAAATCGGAAAGGAAGTACCGATATTCGACAAACAGGAAGATAGAGGAGGTAAGTATGAATTGCGCGCCACCGAGGTACTGATATCCAAACGCACGAGCGGCGCCGAAGTCTTCATCGTCTCGTCCAGCGATATTGGGGTTAAGGAGAGTGGCCGTTGACCAGCCGATCCCAGCGCCGAGGTAGGGGCGGAATGTCACGCCTGGGTAGCGCAAGACCACATTGAATGTTGATTTAATCAGGAGTAGGTCGGAGCGACCGACCTCTTCCCTTTGTCCCTTGGCGATGTTCGGAAATGACAATCGCCCGCTATGTATGTTGGAATCAAGCTCGAGACCCACGAATCGATGCAGTACTGCAGGGTAAAGCCCGACCTTCAACCCTGCGCCAAAGCCTTGTTGGATTGAGGCCGTAACCGTAGTCCCTTGGTTAAACACCGGTTCGTCGCGGGGCCAGCTACCCAGCACATATCCACTCACTTCAACATCTCC